>JAHDBX010000132.1:3708-5783 GCA_020630145.1 Gammaproteobacteria bacterium
ATGCAATAGTGGGGCAAGATACCGATTCAGAATCATTGCTAGATATTGCTATTAGCACCGCTGAAAAACGTGTCGTAGTAAAGCGCCCTAAAGGCGCTGATAATATCGCTAATAGAAAACCATCTACATCGATACAATCGAAAAACACCCGCTATGATATTTATACCAAAGCGAAACTAGACTAACAATATCGCACAGCGCATAGGATAAAATATGATTAAAACCACTTTACTATTAGCCTCTATATTTTGCGCATTAGCCGTTATGTTCGGCGCTTTTGGCGCACATGCTATAAAAGGCAAAATCAGTACAGATATGTTAGCGGTATACCAAACGGCTGTGCTGTATCATTTTATTCATGCACTTGGCTTATTTGCTGTAGGGTTTATTGCTTTACACTTTGGCAGCAGCTCATTGCTTAATACAGCCAGCATATTAATGATCGCTGGCATCATATTATTTAGCGGGAGCCTTTATATATTGAGCCTAAGCGGCATTAAATGGCTAGGCGCCATTACACCACTTGGCGGGATATGCTTTATTTTGGCATGGCTAAGTTTAGCGCTAGCCATATTCAAAAATTAAGCTGCTACTCCACAGCACTTTTTAAACTTCTTACCACTACCGCAACTACAAGGATCATTACGACCCACTTTAGGTGCCTCGCGACGATACTGTTGTGTCGGCTGCTTGCCATCAACATAATACCAAATACCGTTTTTCTTTTTAAAATCACTACGCTCATGCAGCTTATTGCTTTCACCATTTAGAGTAAAATCAACCTTAAATTCAACAACACCTGTTTGATCAGACTTGCCTCCATCTACCGTTTCAACAATTTCTAGCCCCTGCCAGTCCGAGTTTTTTGCCCACTCTAAGGCTTGTGGTATATCAAAATCGTCTTTAGAAGATGGATAATGTGTTGCGGCGATATAGTCTATATTTTCACGTGTATAAGCCGTATAACGAGAGCGCATCAATTGTTCAGCAGTCTCGGGCTTTTCACCACCTTCTATATATAAACCACAGCAAGCATCATAATTTTGTTTACTACCGCAAGGACATGCACTCATTCTACAAACTCTCAAATTGTTAGATACAATACTGCGCATCATACAATATAATAAGCCTATGACACTATCAAAAAATACAGTGAAACAAGCTTACCTCTTGATGCAGCAAATACGCCAATTCGAGACACAAATAAGACAAGCTTTTTACAATAATCAAGTTCCTGGGCTCATACATACCTATGATGGCCAAGAAGCCATTGCAACCGGTGTCTGCTTAGCCCTTGAAGATGGCGACACTATCGCAAGCACACACCGCTGCCATGGTCATGCTATTGCGAAAGGCTGTGAACTAGAAGCCGTTGCCGCTGAAGTACTCGGCAAAGCCACAGGGGTTTGTGGCGGCAAAGGCGGCACTATGCATATCGCCGACTTTTCAAAAGGCATGCTCGGTGCTAATGCCATTGTTGGTGGTGCCGCTCCAATTGCACTCGGCGCAGCATTATCGGCTAAAACATTAAAGAAAAAGCATTGCGCCATTGCTTTTTCAGGCGATGGCGCTACCAACCATGGTAGCACGCTTGAATCAATGAATTTTGCCGTAGCCTTACAGTTACCCATTATTTTTGTTATCGAGAACAATGGTTATGGCGAAGGCACATCTATAGAAGACGCTAGTGGCGGTACTGACCTTAATACACGTACTACAGGCTTTGGCATTCCGACTGTTACCGTTGATGGTACTGACTTTTATGCTGTTCACACAGCAACACAAGCGGCCCTCAAACATTGTCGTGCTGGTAATGGCCCTTATGCTATTGAGGCAAAGGCACAGCGTTTTGAAGGACACTTTGTAGGTGATCCAATGCAGTACCGCCCTAAAGGCGAAGTTAAACAGATTAAAGCCAAACACGATTGCTTACAGCTTTTTAGTCAACACTCCACCACACAAAAACACTGCAATGATGCCGACCTAAAGGCCTTATTTAGCACCGCACAAAAAAGCGTTAGTTCGGCCATTGAAAAAGCAATTGCAGCACCATTACCAACCGTTACAGATTTATA
>JAHDBX010000133.1 GCA_020630145.1 Gammaproteobacteria bacterium
ATAGACATTAATAAGCTCCACAGACTCTACAAGCGGCCAAGTTTCACTCCCCCATGCGCCAGCATTCATCGCTAAAGCACCACCCACTGTGCCTGGTATACCCGCAAAAAACTCACCACCAACTAAGCCTGCTTTGGCTAATTTTCGCGCTAACTTTGCGCATGGCAAACCTGCTTCAGCATAAACTTTTTCACCCTTGATCTCTAAAGCATCTAACAAACCTGTCAATACAATAACTGTACCTTTAACACCACCATCACGAATCAGTATATTGCTACCTAAACCAATAAACGTAATATCTTCATGCTGATGATCAGACACATACTGCAATAAATCATCACGACCAACAGGCTTATATAACTTTTCAGCATTGCCCCCAGCACGCCAAGAGTTATACTTTTTCATTGGCTCATCAAGTAATAATGTGCCAGCATATTCTGTTGTTGAAGGCTTAAGCATCATTAACCTGAACAAAGTTTTCTAAAAATATCTTGGGCAATTGACCAATACTTCCAGCCCCCATACTTAAAACAATATCGTTCTGCTGAACGACAACTGATAGACCTTCAACGATATCACTTATTTTTTCTATAAATACTGGTTGCACTTTAGCCCGCGCTCTTATACCTGCAGCCAACGCGCGACCATCAGCATCATTATTATGTTTCTCACCAGCGGGATAAACTTCAGTTAGCAATAAAACATCCGCTTCAGATAAAACCGAACAAAAATCATCAAACAAGTCAAACGTTCTTGAAAAACGATGCGGTTGAAAAATAACAACAATACGTTTCTCTGGCCAGGCTGCTCTTGCAGCATCCATAGTGGCTTTTACTTCTTTAGGGTGATGACCATAATCATCAACTAATGTAAATACTTTGCTATTCGTTCTATATTGACCACAAATTTCAAAGCGGCGGCCTATACCTTCAAAATCAGCTAATGCTTTTTGTATAACCAACACATCTACATCTAACTGCAAAGCCAAACTAATCGCTGCCAAGGCATTTAAAATATTGTGTTTACCCGGTAAATTTAACGATATATCAAATTGCATTTTGTTTTCACAAACTACGGTAAATTCACTCTTGGTGTTAGTAAAAGATATATTCTCCGCTCTTATATCTGCATCTGCATCAATACCATACGTTAATATAGGTTTATGAATATCACCTAGCAGTGACTGTATATTTTCGTCATCAGCACACAATATTGCCAAACCATAAAATGGAATATGATGAAGAAATTCTACAAACGCTTTTTTTAGCTGATCAAAATCATGGTTATAGGCAACTAAATGATCAGCATCTATATTGGTTACTATTGATAATATAGGCTGCAAATGTAAGAAAGAAGCATCACTTTCATCAGCCTCAGCAACCAAATAATCACCTTTGCCTAACTTTGCGTTGCTGGCCGAGCTATTTAACTTTCCACCGATGACATAAGTAGGATCAAGGTCACCTGCCGATAAAATACTCGCTATTAAACTCGTTGTCGTTGTTTTACCATGGGTGCCGGCTACAGCTATGCCCTTTTTAAAACGCATAAGCTCTGCCAACATTTCCGCACGTCGTATTATTGGAATACGTTGCTCTTTAGCAGCAATGATTTCAGGGTTATTATGATCGATAGCGCTAGACACAACCAATACATCGACGTTATTAACATTTTCTTCTTGGTGTCCAATAAAAACGGGAATACCTAAATTCAATAAGCGTTTTACTGCAATACTTTCTTTTATGTCTGAGCCTGATACGCTAAAGCCAAGTGAAAGCATAACCTCAGCTATACCACTCATGCCCACACCACCTATACCAATAAAGTGAACATGCTTTACACGCTGCATTAAATTATTATTTTCTATACTCATATTCATACACTACTTTCCTCAATACAAATATCAGCAATATTTTTCACGGCAAGTGGCTTTGCAGCTTTTTGCATACTTTCACTCATTTCAACTAGTATCTTTTTATCTTTTGTTATTGCTTTAATTTCTTCAGCTAGTGATGTAGCAGTCAAATCACGTTCAGCAAGTATTTTAGCGCCGCCCATATCAACCAAAGCTTTAGCATTTAAAGTTTGATGATCATCAATAGCATAAGGATAAGGCACGAAAATAGCTGGCACACCACTTATAGATAACTCTGCTACCGTCATTGCACCTGATCGACAAATAGCAATATCGGCCCACTCGTAAGCAGCATGCATATCTTCTATATAAGGTATAACATCAGCTTTAACACCTGCTTCGTCATATGCAGACTGTGCTACAGCTAAATGCTTTTCGCCACATTGATGCTTAACATGCAGCTCATTTTTTAACAAAGCTAAAGCTTGGGGCGTCATTTTATTTAAAGCTTGAGCGCCTAAACTACCACCCAGCACGAGGATATTTAACGCGTCATTCAAATCAGTTTTACGTCTAGATACTTTTGCAATTTCTTTTCTTACAGGGTTACCGATTAATTGATATTTTTTACTTTTCTCAAAAGTATTCTCAAATGAAAACAATACTTTGCTAGCAAAAAAACGTAAAACATTATTTGCGGTTCCAGCAACAGCGTTTTGTTCATGAATAACCAAGGGTTTACCTAACAAGGCAGACATTAGCCCACCAGGCACCGTTACAAAACCACCCATACCTAATACTGCATCAGGTTTAATACGCAGTAGGACCTTTAAAGCTTGAGCACATGACTTTACTATATTAAATGGCGCCATTATAAGTTGCTTAAGGCTTTTGCCTCGCACACCTTTTATATCTAACCATTCAATGTCATAGCCTGCTTGAGGCACGACCTTATGCTCCAAACCTTGTTTGGTTCCTAGCCACACAATATTCCAGCCCATTTCAGATAAGTAATCAGCGACAGATAAAGCGGGATAGATATGTCCACCTGTACCACCAGCCATGACTAACAAGGTTTTACCACTCATTTAGCCACCCTCTTCTTTTTAGACTTAAGGGTGGGTTGTGTATTTTCGTATGAAATACGCATAACTAATACGATACTGACTAACATAACAATCATACTGCTGCCGCCTGCACTCATTAATGGTAGCGTCAAACCTTTAGTTGGCAACAAGCCCATGTTGACACCAAAATTAATAAATACTTGCACCATAAACCAACAGGCTATGCCATAGGCCATATATGCATTGAACATTTTTTCATTGACCGCCGATTGTTTTGCAATCATAAAAATACGCATAATTAACATTACAAAAAGTAGCAAGATAATAATAACGCCAATTGCTCCAAGCTCTTCCGCAATAATGGCTAAGAGAAAATCATTATAGGCTTCTGGCAAGTAAAAGAGTTTTTGCACACTGCCACCCAAACCAACACCTGTTACACCACCACTGCCAAAAGCAATAAGCGACTGTGTTAACTGAAATCCACTATTAAACGGGTCAGCCCAAGGATCCATAAATGTTGTAATACGGCGCATTCTATACGCAGATGTTATAATGAGCAGCGTAAAAGTACCGGCCATGGTTAACGAAAACAGTATAAATTGAAGTAAGTTTACACCTGCAATAAACAGCATAAACATAACAACAACAAACAGTACAAAGGTTGCACCAAAGTCAGGTTGCATAATCAATAATAAAGCCGCCAAGGAAAAAATAAATATTGGTTTTAATAAACCTGAAAACTTCGCATGCAACTCTTGATTACGACGTAATAAGTAGCCTGCCATATACATAATGAAAAATAATCGTGCCGGTTCAGATACTTGCAAACGAATAAAACCTAGATCCAACCAACGCCTAGCACCATTTACTGTTTTACCTAAATAAGGCAACAATACAATTAGCAGCAGAAACAAACCTAGCATTAATAGATACGGACTAGACTTATACCAAACTGACATAGGAATTTTATAAACACAAAAACCTATCACTGCAGCCATTAAAAAATAAATGGTTTGCTTTTGCAGCAAATAAAAAGGCTGCCCTGTTAACTTATAAATAACATCTACAGAAGAAGAAAATACAGATATTAAGCCTACACCTACTATTACCAGCGTTAACATAAGCAAAGGTATATCAAGCCCTGGTAAAACATCGTTACTTGCCTTGTTAGCACCTAGGGTTACCACGCCTCGACGTCCTGCTACGCTACTCATACCGCAACTCCAGTAACCAAACGCTTGAAGTCGTCACCGCGTTGCTCATAACTTGAATACATATCTAAACTTGCACAAGCAGGAGAAAGCAATACCGTGTCGCCCTTGGCACAAAGGCTTTTCGCAACATTAACGGCTTCTGCCATATTATTTACTGTTACAACATTCACTTTGCTTTCAACAAAGGAACGAATAAAGTCTGCATCTTCTCCTAATAAAATAATATTTTTTACATAGGCAGGTATATCATTAGCAAACTGTGTGAAATCAACACCTTTAGCCTGACCACCCATAATGATGTGCAATGGTTTTTGAATACTGTGCATAGCTGCTGATGCAGCACCAACATTGGTTGCTTTTGAGTCATTGATCCATGCTACACCATCAATTTCACTAACTAACTCACAGCGATGGGGCAAACCAGAAAAATGACTTATTACATCAATGAAAGCACGACAATCCAAATCAATTGCTTTTGCTATAGATAAGGCTGCCAATATATTTTGATAATTGTGCATACCCCGCAACTGAAATTGCTCAGCCTTAGCAACGATTTCACCATCTATATAAAAGGCGGCATCCTGTAATGAGTAATAAACATTCGCTGTAGCATCATGCAAAGAAAAGGTAATAGCATCTTTACTTCCAACTCCATACATACCTTTACATATTGCATCGTCTAGATTAATCACTTTTACTTTTGCGTTGTTATATATAGATGCTTTGCTACTGATGTAATCATTAAAAGAGTCATAACGATCCAAGTGGTCTTCTGTAACATTTAATACAACCGCCACATCCAAAGCCACGTTATTACTTATATCTAATTGAAAACTTGACAGTTCAAGCACATAAATATCTTTTTCTTTTTCAGCCAACAAAGTCAAAGCAGCGGTGCCAATATTGCCGCCCACCGCGGAACTGTAACTCAAACCCTGCAAAGCATAGCCAAACAACGCTGTTAACGTTGTTTTACCATTAGAGCCAGTTATACCAATCACTCTTGCATCAATTGACGAAACAAATAAGTCAATATCTCCTTTTATTGGTATATCTTTATTTTTAGCGGCCTGAATAAAATCATGTCGGGTATCAACACCTGGACTCACAAGCAATTGTTGGTATTCATCTAATAAAACATGATCTAGGTCACCCAGATAAAACTTTGCACCTTTTTCTGCATAAGCACGTTCAAATTCATTAATAGCAGCTGGTTGTGTGCGTGTATCAGCAAAATCAAAGCTCATATCATTTGCCAGCAAATATTCTGCAAATGAATGCCCTGTTTTACCCATACCCACTATTAATGACTTATAACTATTCATCAGCGAATCTTAAGCGTAGCCAAACCAATTAAAACCAACAAAACAGTGATAATCCAAAAAAAAACTTACTTATCCGCAAAAAAAGCACTTTGGAAGTCGACTCCTCCAAAGTGAGTGTATTTCACCCCCGAGAGACGAGGATTCTTAACACAAAAGTTTTTCTTATTGAAAAGAGGAATAATAGGTGCTGCATTCATGATCATCTCTTCTGCAGCATCTAAAAGCAACTTCCTCTTTTTTAAATCCACTTCATGCACTGCTTTTTTCATGATCTGTTGATACCTTGAATCTTC
>JAHDBX010000134.1:0-4737 GCA_020630145.1 Gammaproteobacteria bacterium
TGCGGAGTAACGACACAGGCTGCAATAAGAAAGGCAAAGGTACCATTCGCTATTACTCACGCCCCAGGGAAAATGTTAATAACAAGTGTTACATATGAGAATTTAAGTGACGTACTTGTATAGCAAAATATTTAAGAATAAGTTTTCTTTACAGACATAAAGAAAAGATAAATTTTTTTTCAAAATAAAACTATGAGGAGTGAATGATGAAAAAGATAACGTTTATAATTAGCTTGTTAGGACTAGTCATGTCTACAAGTGCATTTGCAGTAAAATGGGATATGCCTACACCTTATGGTGATGGTAACCATCCTACTCAAGTAGCTAAATTTTTTGCTGAAGAAATCAATAAGCAAACGAATGGCAATTTAAATATTATAGTTCACTCAGGTGGCTCATTAATAAAACATCCTGAAATCCATCGAGCAGTCAAATCGCGCCAAGTGCAAATTGGAGAAGTGTTTATTGGTCGTTTAGGTAATAACCACCCTGTATTTAAACTAGACAATGTTCCTTTTTTGGCGACTGATTTTGACTCGGCAGAAAAGTTATATCAAGCGTCGAAAGATGAATTAGCTAAACAATTGAAGAAAGATGGTTTAATACTCCTATATACAGTGCCTTGGCCGCCGCAGGACTTATATTCTAATAAGTCTGTAGATAGCTTGGCAGATTTAAAGAACCTAAGCATGCGAACGTATAGTCCTACGACATCACGCTTAGCAGATTTAATGGGTACTACACCAGTGAATGTACCTTTTAGTGATATTGCACAAGCATTTGCTACAAGTGTAATTGATGCAATGGTGACTTCGCCTAGTACCGGTGTGAACAACCAAAGCTGGGATTATATATCTCATTTCACGACGATTAATGCGTGGATACCAAAGAATATGGTGTTTGTTAATAAGCGTTACTTTGACAAGTTAGACCTAAAGACTCAAGCTATTTTAACAGGTGCTGGAGCAGCAGCAGAAAAGAAAGGTTGGGAGTTGGGGCGTAAGCTTGCAGTAGAGCATACAAAGATATTAGAAGAAAAAGGTATGAAAGTATCTGCTCCAAGTGAGAAGCTTAATCGTGAATTACGAGAAATTGGTCAAGTAATGGTTGGTGAATGGTTAAAAGAAGCGGGTGCAGCTGGCCAGAAAATCATTGATAACTACAAAAAATAAATTGTAATACTTTACTCTGGCAGTACTTTCCTTGGTGCTGTCAGAGCTTTTGTAAATTTTTTTGCTACACTTTCTATAAGTTCTTCCACTATTTATAAGGTATGTTATGAAAAAGGTAAGAGAGTTCTTTTATCTAGCTTCTGCTATAGGGTCAGGTATTTGTTTGGTGTTAATGACGCTGTTGATTTTAGCGCAAATTGTATCTCGTTCTCTGGGCATCATTATTCCATCGTCAGAAGATTTTGCAGCTTGGATTTTGTCTGCAATTATATTTTTTGGTTTGGCCTATACGTTTAATAGTGGTGGTCACATCAGGGTTACCATTTTGTTAAGTCGTCTGACGGGTAAAACAAAATATATTGTTGAGTCAATTAACTTATTAGTAGGAATAATGATTTCAGCATATTTGGCTTACTATACAATTTTCACAGTATATGAATCATATACTTTCAATGATGTAACCGATACGTATCTGCCAATGCCTCTTTGGGTGGTGCAGCTGCCTATGGCAATTGGGTCATTTTGTTTGTTTATTGCAATTGTTGATAATTTCGTAAGTATGCTAATGGGTAAAACGCCGAGTTATATAGCATCAGAAAATGAATTAGATTTAGAAGGGTGATATTGTGGATATAACAATTATAGGCGGTATCTTGGTTGTTGCTATGCTGCTAATGTTAAGCAGCGGTATATGGGTCTCACTAACCTTAACGGGTTTAGCTGTTATAGGTTTGCTACTCGTTGAGAACAGTAGTATTGGTTTGTTGCTAGGTACATCTTCTTGGAGTGCAACAACTGCATGGTCATTAACAGCTTTACCATTATTTATATGGATGGGCGAAATTTTATTTCGAACCCGTCTATCTGAAGACTTATTTCAAGGCCTCTCACCGATGCTTTCACGTTTGCCAGGTAAGTTGTTACATGTAAATATTTTAAGCTGTGGTATTTTTGCGGCAGTATCTGGTTCATCTGCGGCAACCGCTGCGACTATAGGCCGTATGACCTTACCGGAATTATCACGCCGCGGGTACAACGATTCAATGTCGATAGGAACACTCGCGGGCTCAGGTACATTAGGTTTATTAATCCCGCCATCGATTATTCTTATTGTCTATGGTGTTGCCGCAGAAGTATCTATCGCACGTTTGTTTCTAGCTGGTGCTTTGCCAGGCGTGTTATTAGTCAGCTTGTTTATGCTATATACAATAACATGGTCTGTATTTAGAAAAGAAACAGAAAAAACACAAGATGATAATAAAACATATAGCTGGCCTGAAAAATTATCAGCATTGAAGAAACTTTTCCCCATAGCAATATTAATTGTTGGCGTGCTAGGTTCTATATATCAAGGTGTTGCTACGCCCACTGAGGCAGCAGCCCTTGGGGTGCTAGGTGCTCTAGTAATATCTATGGCAACAGGTAGTTTTTCAATTTTAGGTTTTAAAGAGAGTGTTTTGGGGGCAGTAAAAAGCTCATGCATGTTAGGGTTAATCTTAGTCGGTGCGCATTTCTTAACTTTGGCTATGGGCTTTGTTGGAATACCTAATGCTTTAGCATCATGGATATCGACGCAAGGCTTGTCGCCAATAGAGCTCATTATTTACTTAAGTATATTCTTTGTTATATTGGGTTGTTTTCTGGACGGTATATCAGTTGTTGTTTTAACGACCTCTATCGTGATGCCAATGGTTCAACAAGCAAATATTGATCCTGTCTGGTTTGGTATATTTTTAGTGTTAGTCGTTGAAATGTCACAAATCACACCTCCAGTAGGTTTTAATTTGTTTGTTATACAGTCACTTACTGGCAAAAATATTCTCTATATAGCAAAAGCAGCATTTCCATTCTTTGCGATGATAGCAATAGCCATCATTATTATTACCGTCTTTCCAAATATAGCCTTGTATTTGCCAACTGCAATGACGGCAAAGTAGAGACCTTATGAAGTTAAATTGTGATATGGGTGAAAGCTATGGCCCTTGGGTAATGGGTAACGATGCTGAAATTATGCCTTTTATTGATATGGCAAATATTGCTTGTGGTTTTCATGCTTCAGACCCTCAAGTCATGTCAAAAACAGTAGCTATGGCTAAAGAGCACAGCGTCACAATTGGCGCACACCCTGGTTACCCAGATTTAATGGGGTTTGGCAGAAAAGAAATGCAGTTTTCAACAGAAGAGTTGATTAATATCATTCTTTATCAAGTTGGCGCTTTGCAGGCAATATGTTCTGTACAAGATACAGTGGTGAGCTATGTTAAACCGCATGGTGCTTTATATAACGCCATGATGAGCAATCTTGATACTTATACTACAGTTGTAAAAGCTATATCGTTATTGAATGCTGATATACCACTGATGATAATGGCTATGCGTGATAATGAGAAGCATATAGCTATAGCGAAGAGTCAAGGTATTGGTTTATTGTTTGAAGCATTTTGTGATAGAGCATATATGAATAATGGTGCCCTTCAACCAAGGCGACAACCCGGGGCAGTGTATGAAGATTTAAATAGCATCGTTACTCAAGCAAAAAGCTTGATTGAAAATCAGCCTGTTGCAACAAATACAGGTGAAAAGCTAAGTTTAACGGCGAATACTATTTGCATTCATGGTGATGGTGATTTAGCACTATCATCTGTACAAGCAATACGCAGCATATTGAAATCTTTATGAATGTAGTGAATATTTCAGAAAATACTGTGCTTGTATTGTTTGATCAAGTAATCGAGTCAGAAAACTTTGCGATTATTAAATACCTAGTTAAGCATATAAAACTCGAATTGAATGAATATGTTATTGATATTATTCCATCTTATGCATCAATACACATTACATTTAATCTTTTGAAAATATCAGGTGGTGAATTTAAAGCTTGTTTAGATTCACTATTAAGTTTTCGAGATAAGTATGCAGGCGAAGAAGGTAATAAGTCCATTATAGATATTCCGGTTTATTACGGGGAAGAAGTTGCCCTTGATTTGCAATTTATCGCAGATCAAGCCAATTTAACAACTGCACAGGTTGTAGAGGCGCATGCAAGTAAAGTTTATGATGTCTATGCTATCGGTTTTGCTCCTGGTTTTGCTTACTTAGGTAATGTTGATGAGAAAATTTCTTCGCCTAGAAAAGAAACGCCAAGGCAGAAAGTCGCGCGTGGAAGTCTAGGAATAGCAGATCAACAAACAGCTATATACCCTTCAGACTCTCCAGGTGGTTGGCAGATTATTGGTAGAACACCTATACAGCTTATTGATTACAGTAGTGAAAATTTAACGCGGTTTGCAGCAGGAGACCAAGTGAAGTTTAACCCCATTGATAAAGATAAATATATGGCTTTGGGTGGTACTTGGTAATGGCATTGCAAATACATAAATCAGGTTTTTTAACTTTAATACAAGACTATGGCCGTTTTGGTTACCAGAATATAGGTGTATCAAATGGTGGTCCACTTGATGAACATGCTTTTCTTTGGGCTAATTATCTTTTAGGTAATGATTTTAATGCTGCGCAACTAGAGGTTAATTTGGGTGGTTTTTCAGCAACCTTTGTTAAAAAAACG
>JAHDBX010000134.1:4747-5730 GCA_020630145.1 Gammaproteobacteria bacterium
AACGGTGATCGCAATCTGTGGTGCAAATTTAGGAGCAAACATAAATGATAGCCCTGTTGATTCATGGGCATCGTACTCAGTGTCAGCAGGGGATGTAATTAGTTTTGCTAGCCCAGTTTCAGGTTTAAGAGCTTATTTAGCTATTCAAGGCGGTTTTCAAGTTGAAAAGCAATTGTCTAGTTGTGCAACTGTATTGCGTGAAAAGATAGGAGGTTTAAGGCAAGATGGAAGTAAGCTGCAAGAAGAAGACGTCATTCACTACCAGGAATATCAACACCAGTTAAGCAAAAAGGTGCCTGCTCGTTACATCCCTACATACTGTAAACAAATTGAATTGCGCTATATACCTAATGTGTCTGCAACCTCAGCTGGTACAGAAGCGCAGGCAGTATTTTCAAGCAAGCATTATGAAGTGACACAAAACATAGATCGAATGGGCTACCGCTTACGTGGTGAGCCTATAGATACAGTATTAAGTGGCATTATTTCTCAGGGTATATCTATGGGAGCTATACAAGTGCCTAAGGATGGCCAACCTATAGTGCTAATGAGAGACAGACAAACGATGGGAGGCTATCCTTTGCTAGGTTGTGTCGTTTCTGTTGATTTGCCTCTGTTAGCTCAAAGTATGCCTGGAACAAAAGTATTGTTTAGGCCTGTAGATATGGTTGATGCAGAGGCCGAACTTATTCAACATAAAAGATTCTTTAATATAAAAATATAGATATGAAAATTTTTAATAATGCAGTTAAACACTTGTTAGTAAAAAATGCGTGTTTTTTGTTTAATGAAAAAAAACAAAAAATGTACTTGCGTGTTGAAGGTGAGGGCGAAAAATTAACACTCACACAGGTTGTGCCTACTCTGCAAAACTTAGGTTTAAATATTTCACAGTGCAATATTGTAGAGCAGAATGATAGCTCTTGGGCGTTAATGTTAGAGATTCAAGACTCTCTGCAAAAAATACAAAAAAATAATATATC
>JAHDBX010000135.1 GCA_020630145.1 Gammaproteobacteria bacterium
TAAACTACTCTCTAAGATTGCTTCTGAGGTGGTTACTTTAGGTCGCAAAAAGGTAAAAAATTGTACTTTTTATGAAGTTGATTTTGAGCAAGATTTCGACTGTCAAGAAGTGATGCATAATGTTGAGGTTGTTTTTCATTGTGCCGCTCGTGCCCATGTGATGTACGATAAAGAGTTAGACCCTTTAGGGTGTTATCGGCAAGTTAATACAAAGTCAACATTGGCCCTCGCGGAACAAGCAGCAGTTTCAGGTGTTAAACGTTTTGTCTTTTTAAGCAGCATAAAAGTGAATGGTGAAATAACAGATGTAAATAAGCCTTTCACTGAAGAAGTAACATCTGCTCCATCCGACCCATATGGCCTATCTAAATATGAGGCTGAACTAAAGTTAATGGAGCTTTCAGAGTCTACGGGAATGGAGGTGGTCATTATCAGGCCTCCTTTAGTTTATGGTCCTCAAGTAAAAGGTAATTTTGCGACATTAACTAAACTGGCAAAAAGTGGCTTCCCACTTCCATTGAAGTTGGTTACTAATAATAAAAGGTCACTTATAGCATTGGATAATTTGATTGATTTTATTATGTGTTGTGGTGATTATCAAAAAACACCGCAAGCTCGCAATCAAGTTTTTTTGATCTCTGATGGTGACGATACTTCTACTGCTGAATTAATTGAAAAAATTGCTCATAGCCACGGAAAGAAGGCATTGTTATTGCCAGTCCCTGCATCACTGCTACGTGTTATTGCAGCCACTTTCGGTAAAAAAGTTGTAGCCGATCGTATCTTGAGTTCATTGCAGGTAGACAGTTCGAAGGCGAGAGAGCTGCTGGATTGGAGGCCAGTTGTTACTATGGACGAACAACTACAGAAAATGCTTAATAAATAACTACAGTTTTAGTCTATCCCCTCTGCCTTTACCACTGATTGTGGCTACAATTAAGTTAAAATAAAGGCAAATACTCATATTCTTGATCATCAATCTGTCATAGCGTGATAATTTTCTAGGTGTTGACATGTCTATTTCATTGATTTGTCCTAAGCCAGTTATTCCTGGTCGTGAGTTAAATATCTCCCTTTTCTCTCGTTCTTGACGCAATTGAGACTGCACTGGCAAACCAGGTCTCGGACCCACAAGACTCATATCCCCAACAACAACATTCCACAATTGTGGCAGCTCATCTAGTTTTGAGGCTCGAAGAAATTTACCTAATTTAGTTATTTCACTAGTTTTAGCAAGGTGTGTTGCTTTTTGTGTTGTACCCACTTTCATGCTTCTAAACTTTACTAATTTAAACCCCCTTTGATTTTTTCCAAGGCGAGTTTGAATAAAAAGAGGGGAGCCTGTATCAAGCAAGCCTATTAAAAAAATTATCGCCATAATCGGGGATAAAAAAATTAAACCCAGCATCGATAAAATAATATCTATAATGCGTATTACTATATTTTGCATGTTTTAGTGAACAACTTGAGGTCATTAATTTAATAAGGAGTGGCGACGTCCATTGTAACCTTTTAGCTACACATTAAAAACCAAATTGTGTAAAATCCTTATAAAATCACGCTTGGATACTATTTTATGGAAAAAGGACGTTTTATATATCATCTTGCTACAATGAGCCGCTCTCACAAGCGCTTTATAATGCTATTGGGCGACACCATTGTTCTACCTATTGCACTATGGTCAGCCTATGTCTTGCGATTATCAGAATGGTGGCCACAAGAATACTTATTGGCTGGGTGGTGGTTGTTTGTTGTAGTTCCAGCTGTTGGTATTTACGTTTTTGCTCGACTTGGTTTATATCGGGCCGTGGTCCGTTTTATGGGGGCTCAAGCCATATGGGCGGTAGTTAAAGGGGTTTCTTTATTAGCGCTTTTTCTTTGGGCGGCAGCATTTGTTTTTCAGTTACAGCCTTTCCCTCGATCGATTCCCATTAATTTTGCTCTAGTGGCATTAGTTTATGTTGGTGGTAGTCGACTCCTCGTACGCCATTATTATCATTGGTTTATAAGAAATCGTATCGAAAAAGATGCCGTGCTAATTTACGGGGCTGGCGGCGCGGGTATTCAATTAGCAACTGCACTATCTGATGGGTTAGAGTTTTATCCAGTCGGCTTTGTTGATGACGACTCCTCGCTTTGGAAGTCAACTATTAAGGGTTTGCCCGTTTATGCTCCTGACTCCCTAGGTGTGATTATAAAAAATGAAGGTATTAAGCATATTCTATTAGCGCTTCCAAATGCAGCGAATAAACAACTTAAGAAAATTTTGGAATGTTTAAGTACATATAATGTACATATTCAAACTATTCCTTCTATGCCGGATTTACTTTCTGGCACAGCATTGGTTGAGCAATTACGTGAAGTGCAAGTTGAGGAGTTGCTAGGTCGTGATCCTGTCACTCCTGTCCCAGAATTATTGACGAAATGTATTGTCGATAAAACGGTTATGGTGACGGGGGCTGGGGGTTCAATTGGTTCTGAGTTATGTCGCCAAATACTTGAACAAAAGCCGAATACCCTCATACTTTTTGAGCAAAGTGAATATAATCTTTACCGTATTGAACAAGAATTAAATAACAAGAAAAATGAAATGGGTTTGAGTGTTGTTATTATTCCGTTTCTGGGTTCTGTCGTTCAGCCAAACCGTATTCGCGATATTTTCACCTCTTTTTCTATCCATACTGTCTATCACGCCGCTGCATACAAGCATGTCCCTTTAGTTGAAGCAAATATTATTGAAGGTGTAGTAAATAATGTATTAGGGACAAACGCAATAGCTGAAGAGGCTTCAATGGCTGGGGTATCTCACTTTATATTAGTTTCAACAGATAAAGCTGTTCGACCAACTAATGTAATGGGAGCAACTAAACGCTTCGCCGAGCTTATTCTGCAGGCTCTCGCAATAAACAGCAATACGGTATTTTCAATAGTTCGTTTTGGTAATGTTCTAGGGTCTTCTGGTTCGGTTGTGCCTTTATTTCGTCAACAAATCGGTAACGGTGGCCCTATCACAGTCACTCATCAAGATATTACTCGCTTTTTTATGATCATTCCTGAAGCGGCTTCTTTAGTAATTCAAGCTGGTTCAATGGCTAAAGGTGGAGATGTTTTTGTTCTTGACATGGGGGAACCTGTAAGAATTGTTGATTTGGCAAGGCGAATGATACAGCTAGCTGGCTTGGAGTTGAAAACACAAGAAAACCCTGATGGGGATATTGAAATTCAATACACAGGGTTACGACCAGCGGAAAAACTATATGAGGAACTACTTTTAGGTGATGATGTTGTTGGCACTATGCATAGTAAAATTATGCGTGCCAATGAAGCGTATTTATCACCAAAAGAGCTGGATGAATATATAAAAGCGATATCATACGCATGCGAAAAATATGACTCTTCTGAAGTAAAGCTTATCCTAAGTCAAGTTGTTGAGGGTTACACACCCCATGTAGAGAATATGGCCAATTCCCCTCTACTAAATAATGTAAGCAAGCTAGATGTAAATATTAAGCGTTAACTGGTTTTCTTAAACTTATCGCTTGTAAACTGAATCTTCAGATAGCTGATTTTTAATAAAAGAAGCTAACCCTATTGCTATAGCAAATATATAGAATATTTTTGCTTGAAGCCCATAGCACAGTATGATTATGGCAAATAAAGAGAGCCTTTCAATATTCATATTGGTATCCGGATCCTTTATCGCATTGCTGATAAGTCGATATGTAAACATAATAAGTAGTGTGAGCCATAGTGAAAAGCCAACCAACCCATAATTTGATATTTCACGTAGTACACCTATGTGAGGAAGTGAGTTAATAAGTCTTTTTTCCGAGGCTGCTAAAGAAATAAGGCCTGGGCCAGTCCCGAAGATAAGATGTCTAGGGTTTTCAATAAAGAAGTCAATAGCAGCGGCATCAAAGACTTCAAATCTTTTCAGAAAGAGATATTGAGATGGAAAATTAACATCAGTTATTCCGCCTGTAATATAAGCTCTTGATTTTTCTCCAGCAACCGTTGCCCAAATATTCTTTTTAGCTGGTGCTGGTGTGTTTGAGGTGGCTGGAGCAGTTTCAGCTATGGCCTCTTCATTTGTTGTTTTGTTAATTGTGGCTAGTTGCTCAGTAATCTTATATTTGATGCTATTAAAAGGGGTATTGGTTAATAAGGTGATGATAGCAACTATTGCTAACCCTTGTGCGAAAGCTAGTGCCTGACCCTTAAGCTGCTTGCGGTACCATAGGTAAGCACACATCATAACGACAGATACTAGAATAATAATGATTGCAGAGCTTACAGACGCTGAAAAATAAAATGCCGGGTAAATGGAGCAAATTAGAACGACACGATACTTAAACTGCATTTTCGTAACAAGGACCGTAAATAACGTGATTATTGCCGTATAACCAGCACCGCGTGGCTCATAGTTGAATCCACGTGAACGATAGGAAATGTCTCGTGCGTCATATCCTGTAAACAAGTAATAGAGGTCCAAATGAAAAAATCTTTCAATCAAAATGCCAGTGGTGCAGGCAATTCCTCCTGCAATCAATCCCCAGATAAGAAATTTAAAATTGCGTTCGGTATTTAATTTAGTTGCTAGGAATATAATAACCATCATTTCTAAAAAATAGCTTCCAAGGTACAGTACCGAGCGCCCTTGAGGTAATTGCCTTAAGCCTCGTGATTCAGAGTAATCAGGCCATGGTGATATATACCCATAAATTAATCCTAGCGTGACTAACAAGCCAAAAATTCCTAACCATATTTTGCCAGGTGTAATTTGAATAATTTTGTGGATATGTTTAAGTGCATATGGAATTAAGAATATTCCAGCAATTTTTGTAGAGCTAAGAGTTACAAAGGAGAGGTTATTAAAAATTTCTATCGTTGCACTGAATGCAATCCATGCAATAAGCCAATTATCTCGACGTGTTATTAAGCAGTATAATGGAACTATAAATGAGAATAAAAAAAGAAGTTGAAGTGGGTTGTCCAAGACCTGCATTAAATACTCCATAAGTTCGAACATATTGGCTCTAGAGCCTTCATATCGGGTAAATGTGGTTGTTATATACCTTATTAAGGCCTAGCACCACTTCGAACGCGAATAATACACGCCTTTTAAAATGACTCAAACCCCTGATTGCTTGAATTATTATAATTAAGGTTGTCACCTAATGCTACGCTTTTTGGTTTCTAAGTGTTTTAGGGGGGTTAGCTAGTGGAAGTAAAGATAGGTCGAATTATTTACTACTCCCGGTTTTTAAATAACCAATAAATTAACCTTTTCCTATGTTATATATTCTTAGCTTGCTCCATGTTATTGATAATTTTAGAAATTATCGTTATAGTGCGTCCCCTTAAAATTTTTACTGTATACGACCGTAGCTCAGTTGGTTAGAGCATCACCTTGACATGGTGGGGGTCGGTGGTTCGAATCCACTCGGTCGTACCAATATAAAAGTTTACAGTCTGCAGCTAACAGTTTTTAGCCACTAGTTGTCTGGCTCTGTTTGGTTTTCTGTAAACCGTGTGCTTTTAGCCATACCTAATTTTATTTTTCACGCGACCTTTTGTAGGGGCCGCCACTGATCTAGGACATATTATGCCAGTTATTACCCTTCCCGATGGTTCTCAACGCTCGTTTGATCACCCTGTTTCTGTTTATGATGTTGCCGCCGATATCGGTGCAGGCCTTGCTAAAGCGACTTT
>JAHDBX010000136.1 GCA_020630145.1 Gammaproteobacteria bacterium
GTCGGCCTTTTACCGTCACTTTCCATTGCCTTCTGTAAATCTTTAGTTTGATAACAAACTGATTGCAAACCCGCCGTAACAATTTCTTTAATACCCGTATCGCGTGTTAAACCTAAAATAGCACCCCGTGCATTCGGATCCCAATAAGGCGCCCCTAAACCGGTAAATGCAGGCACTAAAAAAACACCGTGGTCTAAAGGCGTTTGTTGAGCTAAAGGTTCAGCTTCGCTGGCTTCTTTAATTAACTGCAAACCATCACGCAGCCACTGTACAGTTGCACCCGCCACAAAAATACTGCCTTCTAAGGCATACACCGCTTTACCGTTTAAACGATAGGCTACTGTTGTTAATAAACGATTCTCCGATGTTAAAGCACGCTCCCCAGTATTCAAAATCATAAAGCAACCCGTACCGTATGTACTTTTAGCCATGCCTTCATGAAAACAAGCCTGACCAAACAAAGCGGCTTGCTGGTCTCCAGCCACACCTGTTATAGGAACTTCAACACCCAATAAGTCCTTATCAACAATTCCAAAATCATCAGATGAATCCATTACCTCGGGCATCAAAGAACGGGGAATACCAAATATCGCTAATAAGTCATCATCCCAGTCTTGCGTATGAATATTAAACAGCATAGTACGCGATGCATTGGTTGCATCGGTGCGATGTACTTTGCCATCTGTTAAACGCCAAAGTAAATAAGTATCGACTGTGCCAAAAACAACACTGCCCACCTCTGCTTTTTCTCTAGCTCCTGGCACACTATCAAGAATCCAGCGTAGCTTGGTAGCCGAAAAGTAAGGGTCAATTAATAAGCCTGTTTTTTGCTTAACTAATTCCTCTACACCCGCTGTTTCTCTAAGCTGTTGGCAATAGTCGCTGGTACGTCGATCCTGCCATACAATCGCCTTACATATAGGCTCACCTGTCACGCGATCCCACATCAAAGTCGTTTCTCGCTGATTAGTAATACCTAGCGCCCTTATACGATCACGACCCAGGTCAATCTTAGAAATGACCTCTTGTGATGTACTTAACACCGTTTCCCATAAGTCGTCGGGGTTATGCTCAACCCAACCGTCGTTAGGAAAGTACTGCTGAAACTCTTGCTGAGCAGAATATTCAACCTGCCCCTCTAAAGAGAAGAGAATAGACCTAGAACTCGTTGTTCCTTGGTCAATAGATAATATGTAATCAGTCACTGCGATGTTACCTTGAATAGCTTAAAATGTTCTTTAATTTTCGATTTTAGTACATAAAGCAACATTTTTCACTTTTTTTTGCGTTTATTACGCAAATTATGCTCCCAAAAGATATAATTACCTAAGTAGCGAAACTAAAAAGCAACAAAACGACCGAGAAAATAAGCAAAATGACACAGCAACGAAGACATGAACTTATCATCGAACAAATAAGCCAAAACGGCTTTGCAACCATAGATGAGCTAGTCGAACACTTCAATGTGACACCACAAACTATTAGACGCGACCTTAATCAGCTAGCAAAACAACAAAAGATACGCCGCCACCATGGTGGAGCCGGCTTAAATTCCAGTACGGTTAATACAGACTACCAAACCCGTAAAATCTTAAATGGCGAAGCGAAAAAAAGAATCGCCCAAGCTATAGCCGAAATGATACCCAACGGTTCCTCCCTGTTTATTAATATAGGTACAACAACTGAAACCATAGCCAAAGCACTTATGAAGCATAAAAACCTGCAGGTTGTGACCAATAACCTACAAGTTGCTGCTATTTTAAGTACTAAAGAAGACTTTTCGGTCATGATCGCTGGCGGTAAAATAAGACACAAAGACAGCGGCGTGATAGGCGAAGCAACCGAACACTTTATTCGCCAGTTCAGTATGGACTTTGGCATTATAGGCATTAGCGGCATTGACTCCACTGGCTCATTATTAGATTTTGATTACCATGAAGTAAAGGTGGCCCAGGCAATCATCGAGAACTCACGTGAAGTCATACTTGCCGCCGATTACTCTAAATTTGGCCGTAATGCCATGGTTCGCCTTGGCAATATTAGTCAAGCCAACCACTTTTTTACTGACAAAGAGCCGCCAGTAGAAATACAGCAGATTATGGACGAGCACAAAGTCTCTTTACACAAAGCATAAGCCTTTTATCCTTAAAATTTATATACTTTCAATCAAAAATGTTCTTTTTTGATTGATTTTTTTCCTTTTCGAATGTATCTTTAAGTATTATAAATTAAGCGATATATCGCAAAGCATATAAAAGCCCCTCATCAAGACTATAGGCATTATTCCTGAAAACCATGAACAAAAGACAAGACAACCTTAACACCCTAGAAAAAGAACACTTCGACGTACTTATTATTGGTGCAGGCATTAATGGTGCTGTTGCAGCCGCATCCTTAGCTGCACGTGGAATTAAAGTAGCCTTAATTGATAAAAATGACTTTTCCAGCGGCAGTAGCTCACAGTCATCATGCCTGGTATGGGGCGGCATAAAATATTTAGAAAGCCACGAATACTTACTAGTAAACAAACTATGTAAAGGGCGTAACAATCTAATACGTCATTATCCCTCAGCGGTTAAAGAAATACGTTTTTTAACAACCATACAAAAGGGCTTTCGCTTCCCCGTTTGGTTTGTATTTTTGGGCACAGTTTTCTATTGGGGTATAGGCCGATTTTTTACACAAGCGCCAAAGTACTACCTAAGTAAACAAATAAAAAAACAAGAGCCCTGCATTAATACCGATAATGCACAGGGTGGTTTTGAATACTCCGATGCATTCTTACTCGATAACGATGCACGCTTTGTATTCAACCATATACAGCATGCTATACAAGCAGGCGCTGTTGTCGCTAACTACACAGAGTCATTAGGCTCACAACGTGAAGGTAAAGATAACTGGCTAACTCAGGTTAAAGATAAAGAAAGTGGCCGAACTATTAGTATCAGGTCAAAAGCGATTATCAACGCATGTGGTCCGTGGGTAGACCAGCACAACAAACTATCTAAACAATCAACATCACATCACCACGTGTTCTCAAAAGGCATCCACTTAATTGTTGATCGTATACCTCAAAAAGATAGAGTCCTCGCCTTTTTTGCTAGCGACGGTCGTTTATTCTTTATGATACCGATGGGGGATAAAACCTGTATAGGCACAACTGATACACAAGTAAAGACACCAGAAACAAGCGTAAGCGTAGAAGATAGAACCTTTGTGCTCAAAAATGCCAATGCATTATTAGATTTACCTGCTCGCATCACTGAAGACGATATTATTTCTGAGCGTTGCGGCGTTAGACCGCTTGCCATTGAAGCAGAAGATGGTAAAGCAGATTGGGTGCAGTTATCCCGCAAACACCAAATTGATATTAATGCTGAAGCACAGCATATTAGTATATTTGGCGGCAAACTCACTGACTGCGTTAATGTTGGCGAAGAAATAGCCGAAGCAATTGAAGACATTGGTATTCAACTAAAAAGCCTAGAAAAACCGTGGTATGGCGAACCAGACTTAAGCAGCAAACAACAATATTTAAAAGCGTTTTCTGAGCTTGATAGCTTAACTCATCAATACTCAGATAGTCCACTAACGGAACGCTGCTGGCGACGTTATGGCAAAGATGCATTTACTCTGATGCAAAATATTAAAGCTCACCCAGAAAAAGCCAAAGCAGCAATAGAACATACAGCATTTACCTGGGCTGAGATAGAGTGGATTGCTGAAAATGAAATGATTGTAGAATTAGAAGATCTATTCCGCCGCCGTTCAAAAACAGGACTAGTTGTAAAAAAAGAAGTATTAATTAATGCCAAAGGTTTTACTGATGTTTGTCAGTTTTTATTCCCAGAAAACTACCAAGAAAAAATGGAAAAATTTATACGTAGCGCATAGTAATTTATAAAAAAAATGGACTATATTAAGTGGTGACCTTCTGAATTGATTACATAAGTTTTGCATGCTATTGTACAAAAACACGTTACAAACGAGAAGTGATAATGTGAAAAGAACAAACCTAATGTTAAAGCAATCACCACTGTGAAACGACTGCAAATTAATTCTATTGGCACGCGTGCAAACATAGCTTTTGCTGCGCTTTGCATAACTATGATTGTGACACTGCTGATATCATGGCTGGCCCTGCAAAAGCTTGCAAGTCGAATCAATGAAATTCATGAAGTCAGAGTCCCTTTACTTGCGCGATCAGCCAGCTTGTTGACCTTAGCGGATACTTTTCAAAAAACTGGTTCCGAACTGGCGAACGCCACCAATACAACTGAACGCCAACGCATATACTCTAAAATTAGCAGCAACATTCAAAATATGCAAGAGCTGAACAAAAACGTTCCCCATTCAGATCCCATTGAGTACAAACAAGAAAAAATTGACTATTTAATCGAGAAATTAAAAGTAGAATTAGAGCTAATCAACAATGCAGCAGCCTATCAATTACAGTTGCAAGAAAATTCTACCACTATTTCTGAAACCTTTAATCAACACTACGAGGGCATTAAAGGCTTAATTTCAAATTCAAGTGATAAATCTTATAACGGTGAAAAAATTCTATTTATATACAGGGCCTCACAGCACCTAATAGGCCTTGCATACCGTATGCAATTATTAACAGGGCGCAACTATCAGATGCAGTTTCAAACAACGCTCAGCGAACTTGAAGAACTAAAAGCTGAATTTCAACTCGCTTTAACAGATTATGAATCACTGCTACAAAGCATGCCTGCTAACATACAAAAAGTAAGCGAAATATTTACAAACCTACTTAATACTGGTTATACATTATTAAACATCCGTGAACAACAATTGAAAAATGCGGCAGAGAATAAAAAAGCAATCGACCGCTCTAGAAGTTACATTAATCAAATAAAGTTGCGTTTAGCATCAAATATCAGGGTCAACGAAAATGCTGTTGCTGCTTCTTCAAATGAAGCAAAGAAATTAGTTTCTGCCAATACAACAAATTTAGCACTCTCAGTTGCGTTCGTTATACTATTTTCATTTTTTGTTAGCTTCATATTTATTAGACGCTCATTAATTAGACGACTAACATTATTAGCCACATCAATGGAAGGCATAGCCAAAGGCGACCTTGATATCAATATTGATCATAGCGGTAATGATGAAATAACACGAATGTCTGAAGCATTACAAATTTTTCGTGATACAGCTCGAGATGTAGAAACACAGCAAACACGTGCATTAATAGAAAGCTCTGTAGCAGGGCTTGCAATGAGTAATGCAAAAGGAGATATCGAGTTTTTGAGCTCCACAGCAAGAGACCTGCTCGGCTATGAAAACTTAGCCGACAATGAACCTAACAAATTACATATAACTGACTTTGTTCAAGCCAATCAGCGCGTTGATATTAAAACAATGCTTGATAAGTGCTGCGAGCAGCTAAACCAAGATGCCAACCATATAACAAAATCAGATATTAAAGAATTTGAAATTCTTTGCCGAGACGGAACACGTTTTCCTGGAGATATTGCCGTAAGAGGTATTCAACAACGTGCAGGGCAAAAATTCATTTTTACAATTTATGATGTAAGCGAACGTAAATCTGCTCAAGAAACACTAGAAGCAACCGTTAAAACACGTACACAAGACTTAAGTAAAGCCAATACAGAACTACAAGAAGAAATAAATACCCGTACACATACAGAGAAAATGCTACGCAATACACGTGAAGAGCTCA
>JAHDBX010000137.1:0-4690 GCA_020630145.1 Gammaproteobacteria bacterium
TAGCGACCATGAAATTTGTGCCATCATGTTAGAACCTATTCAAGGCGAAAATGGTGTCGTTCTGCCAGAAGAAGGCTTCTTAGAAGCCGTGCGTTACTTATGTGACCAGCACAATGCCTTAATGATTTGCGATGAAGTACAAACAGGGATGGGTAGAACCGGAAAATGGTTTGCTTACCAACACGAGAACATACTGCCAGACTTACTCACATCCGCTAAAGCGCTGGGTAATGGCATGCCAATTGGTGCCTGTTTAGCAGGTGAGCAAGTCGCTCGCACACTTGGCCCTGGCTCTCATGGCTCAACCTTTGGCGGCAACCCTTTAGCTTGCAGAGTGGCTTTAACAGTTATTGATGTTATTGAACAAAACAAGCTCCTAGCCAGAAATGAAGAAATCGGCATAAAGCTTATGCAAGGCTTTGAAGAGAAGTTAGCCGGCCTAGAAGGCGTTATCGATATTCGTGGCCACGGCTGCATGATCGGTATTGAGCTTGATCAGGACTGCCCGGAACTAACTCAAGCCGCTATTGATAAAAACTTGCTTATGCTAGTTAGCAATAATCACACTATACGATTATTGCCGCCTTATATTATCAACGACGAACAAATTGATACTGTAGTAAATACTATTTCAGCACTTATTACAGACTTTTTGCAGGAAAATTAGATGGCTGACGTAAAACATTTTTTAAGCTTATTTGACTTATCACCTACTGAATTAGGTGACTTAATTGTGCGTGCAAGCGAGTTAAAAGCAATCCAAAAAGCCGGTAAATTGCATACACCATTACAAAATAAAGTATTAGCCATGATTTTTGAAAAGTCATCGACACGTACTCGTTTATCTTTTGAAGCCGGCATGGTTCAATTAGGTGGACATGCCATATTTATGTCTCCTCAAGACACGCAAATTGGTCGCGGCGAACCGATCGAAGACACTGCCAGAGTAACATCGAGTATGGTTGACGGCATTATGATTCGTACTTTTGCACACGAAAAAGCCGTTGCTTTAGCGGAGTACTCATCTGTGCCAGTCATCAACGGTTTAACTGACCTTAACCACCCCTGCCAACTCTTAGCTGACATGCAAACATACTACGAAGCACGTGGCAGCATTAAAGGCGCAACCGTAGCATGGGTTGGTGATGGCAATAATATGTGTCACTCTTATATTAATGCAGCTAAACAGTTTGGTTTCACTTTACATATTTGTTGCCCCGAAGGCTATGAACCGGATGCAGCCGTACTCGCCAATGCTAAAGAGTGCGTAAATGTTAGTCATGACCTTGAAGAGGCCACTAAAGGGGCCGACTTAGTCACAACGGATGTCTGGGCTAGCATGGGTGACGAACAGGAACAAAATGTTAGAGTTGCTGCGTTTTCTAACTATCAAGTTAACCAGCATGTTATGCAATTAGCCGATAAAAACGCTATATTTTTACATTGCCTACCAGCCCACCGCGGTGAGGAAGTGAGCGCTGATGTGATCGATGGCTCGCAAAGCTTGGTATGGCAACAAGCCGAAAATAGGCTGCATGCTCAAAAAGCATTATTGGAATACCTACTTGTAAACCCAGAGTGATAATAAATTTTACACATCTGTTCCAATATGTAAAATAACTTTACATTTTTTATGTAAAGTCAAGAATGTTGTTCACATAAGTTATTGTTTTTTATACAAATATTACTTATTCAAGATTTTGGCATAGAGTTTGCTATTAAACTGTATATATAAATATTTACCTTTTACTTCGGAAAGAACCATGAAAAAATTAGTACTTCTAGCAGCCATTTTATTTATGCCACTTGTTGCTAATGCCACATACAGCAACAACAATGGCCATAGCTATAGCTATTACGGTAACTACTACAAAAACTATAGCCACCATAACAAAAAGAACAATGGCTCTAAGCACAATAACTACTACAGTAAGTACAAGCACAATAAGAAACACCACAATGGTTCTTACGGCAACCCTTTAGTTGGTCACAAAATGCCTAAAGGTTGTAAATGGGTTTGGGTCAATGGCAAAAAAGAAACAAAGTGTGGTAAAAACCATAAAGTTAAATTAGCTAAATTTTGCGCTAAATACCCTCACTCAAAAAAGTGTAAAGGTACAAAACCTAAGCCACCAGTAACAAGTGTTTCTGAGCCAGCTCCAATCGCTTTATTAGCACTAGGTTTAATTGCAGCATTTTTCGCACGTCGCAAATAAGCAATTAGCACTTACTTTAAAAAGCCGGTTTTTATAACCGGCTTTTTTTATGCCTACAACTTTTCGCTTAGGAAATCCACAAACCCTCTTCCTAACAAAACCAGCCTCCCCTTCAAAACTCTTAATTACAAGCACCAGTTAAACAACTAACACAATAAGCCACGCTTAGCGAAAAGGCTTAAGCACTAGTGCTTCAGTGCTAATGTAAGCGCTGGCTCATCACTAAAGCTAAAAGAGTTAGGGAGTTGGATGCTGAAAGACGCCTGACAAGCTAAGGAGCAGTATAGTAGCTTATAAGCCGCTCTCAGCCATTATAAAAGTTTCAACATAAAGCCATGTTTACATGTATTAAAATAGGCAGACAGCTACCTAGCTCTAACTAAAGAGACATTATAAAAACAATCTAATGATGAAGGTAATTAATACTTTTTATATCCATTACCTTCAATATAGACGTTTAAGAGAACACACCCTTAAAGAAGAAGAAGAATAGTATTGCTAAACCGGCACCTGCAGGTAAGGTAATTACCCAAGACATAAAGATATTGCCCACAACTTTTAAGTTTAAAGCACCAATACCTCTAGCCATACCTACACCTAATACCGCACCAACCAAGGTATGCGTCGTTGAAATAGGTAAGCCCCATGTTGATGCCACAACTACTGTCGTTGCTGCACCTAACTCAGCAGCAAAACCACGGCTAGGTGTTAATTCAGTGATTTTACGACCAATAGTTGCCATCACTTTAAAACCATACGTCGCCAAGCCAATCACAATACCTATACCACCCAGTAATAAAATCCAACTCGGCAATGCAGCCTTTTCACCAATAACACCACCGGATGCAATAACGCTATTGATAGCAGCTAAGGGGCCTACAGCATTAGCAACATCATTTGAACCGTGAGCAAATGCCATTGCACAAGCCGTGAAAATCATTAATACAGCGAATACACGCTCAACACTTGCAAAGCGGTTGCTGCCATCAGAAGCTTCTACCTCATTCACTCTCTGTAACAACATGCCACCAATAATAGCCACGATAATACCGGCTATTATCGCTATAGGTACAGCATTCATAAATGTGCTGCCTAAACCAAAATCAATATCAAGCTTCAGCTTTTTAAGGCCTTTAAGTACGGTAACCATGGCAATCATAAAACCCACCATAAACATATAGATAGGTATATAACGCTTAGCATTTTTAAATGGGTTGTCGGTATCAAGAATAATTTTCTGCACGCTCATAAATAAGCCAAAGGAGATAGTACCGGCCAGTACAGGCGATACGACCCAACTCGCAACAATCGTACCTACTTTACCCCAGCTAACAGCATCGACAGAAATACCAACTGCTGCAAAACCGACTAAAGCACCAACAATAGAGTGCGTTGTAGATACGGGCCAACCTTTCATACTAGCAATTAATAGCCAAGTACCCGCAGCCAACAAAGCCGCCATCATGCCAAATACTAACAACTGTGGATCACTTGCAATTAAATCAGGGTCAATAATTCCCTTACGAATAGTTGAGGTTACATCGCCACCAGCTAGGTAAGCGCCCGCAAACTCAAAAACCATCGCAATAGCAATCGCCTGTTTAACGGTTAACGCTTTAGAACCAACCGAGGTTCCCATAGCATTAGCAACATCATTAGCACCGACACCCCAAGCCATAAAGAAAGCGAAAATACAGCCAAGTATCAGGAGTAAATGGCCATGTTGAGCAATAATTTCCATAGTAATAAGCCTATGTTCTAAATAATAAATTGATTAGCGACAAAACCGAGTAGTACGGCGATTATCGAGCAATAAGTAATTGCAGTTTCCCACCTGCGCTTTGCGCAGCATCTGCTAGCTGGCCAACCCATTCAATAATGCGATATAGGAACATCACATCAATGGGAGGTAGATCCTTCTCAATTTTAAATAATTCAGCGCGAACCTGAATTTGTAGTTCGTCATTGGCATGCTCTAAACGGTTAAGCTCCTTAACGAGATTTTCAACGACTTCTAGTACGCGCCCTTTAAAGCCCATTTCAAGCAGCTCATCCATCTCACCGACTGTTTTCATCGCTTGTTCAGCCGTCTCTATAGCAACCGCAACATAGTTTTGCATCAATGGCGCAATTTCATCCGGAATGCGCATTTTGCGCCCAGTCATAATGCCAACAATGCCCTTACTTAGATTAGCAATATCATCTTGGCGACTTAACATCGTTAAGATATCACTGCGATCTACAGGTAACATTAAGCTATTGGGTAGGTTAGATCGTAAAGAGGTTTTAAGGTCATCAGCCTTATGCTCCAAATCAATGACCTGCTGATAAACCTTCGCAGCTTGACCCCAATCGTCTTGCAAAGTAGCAGCAATAAACTCAGGTAGTTTATTCGCACATTGGCAAGCAACTTCAATATGTTGCTGTAATGGACGAATGGGTGATTGACCAAATAAATTACTAAACGGATTACC
>JAHDBX010000137.1:4700-5696 GCA_020630145.1 Gammaproteobacteria bacterium
AATCAAACAAATGTGCTTAAAATAGTCATAAAAAAGCCGACATATAGTCGGCTTTTTGTGCTTGTATTTTTGTTATTATCTACGTTTAGAGATAGTCTTTTTCAACTTGTTTCCAGCTTTTATGGCGTACATCTTTACCTTTAACAATATATACGACATATTCACAAATATTCGTTGCGTGATCACCTATACGCTCTAAACTACGCGCTGTCCAAATGACATCCATAGAGGCTTTTATCGAACGCGGATCTTCCATCATATAAGTAATCAATTGACGCATAATACCGTCATACTCATCATCAATTTCATTGTCTAAACCGGCCACTTTCACCGCTGCCTCGACATCCATACGAGCAAAGGCATCTAAGGCTTGTCTTAACAAACTAATCACATGTTCCGACATATATTTTAAGCTTTTAAAAATACCTTTATTGCGCTCTGCCATTACCAGGTTAGCCGCGTTCTTACCAATTTTTTCAGCTTCATCACCAATGCGCTCTAAATCAGCAATGGTTTTACTAATCGTCGTTACCATACGCAAATCACTTGCTGTTGGCTGACGTAAGGCTAAAATTTTTGTACAAGCTTCATCAATTTCAAGCTCAAGCCGGTTGACTTCAGAGTCTCTGCTCAACACTTTTTCAGCTAAATCACCATCAATTTTAATTAAGGCCGGCACAGCATTCTTAACTTGCTCTTCAACGACGCCGCCCATATGTAAAACCAGGTTACGGACTTCGGCTAACTCATGCTCAAATTGGTGTGATGTATGTTCTCGAATAATAGGTGGCATTATTTTTCCCTCAATGTTATCCAAAGCGACCGGTAATATAATCTTCGGTCAATTTATGTGATGGGTTAGTAAAGATCTCTGATGTCTGCCCGACTTCTACTAAGTGACCTAAGTGAAAATAAGCTGTACGATGCGATACACGTGCCGCTTGCTGCATAGAGTGCGTTACAAATTGTATAATTTTAATTTCTTGAATAATTTCT
>JAHDBX010000138.1 GCA_020630145.1 Gammaproteobacteria bacterium
GAAAATAGCACGTTTACTGAGTTTGGATATGAACGATGTTGACGTAACTCAATACAATGTTGAGAAGCTAGGTTGGCACCCCAAAGTTGTACAGTTTAATCATTATCATTTATTGATGATTGATGAAAAAGTAGCTGGGCGAGATGTATTACCATGGCTGCAAGAATATATGCGCGGCGAGACAGCCTTAGCTGTCGTTTTACTTTGTAAGAGCCCGGACCAGAATACGCTTAATGCGGCTAAGAAAATAGGGATTTCCGCTTGTTTGGATAAAACCGGGTTAACGCGTTCATCATTACATACGGCAGTGACTTCAGCATTAATTCCATCTGAAGAAAGCGATAGTCAAAAAGCTAATACTGCTAGTGAAGAGACTGCTAAAGCTACTCAAACTAAGTCTGATACTAGTTTGAATATGTCTATTGATAACTTAACGCGGCCGTCTTTAGATGGTTATACACCATTAGATACGCAGTCAGGCAAAATAAGAAAGCCGCGGCCACGGCCAGTACATGAACCTCGCAAGCGTTTTAGTACTCGTAAAAGTACTATACCTGTGATACCCGGTTATGTGGTACTTAAAAAGGTTGGTCAAGGTGGTATGTCGGTTATCTATCTTGCTCACCGCAAGAGTGATAGTAAGAAAGTCGTGATAAAAGTACTTTCTTCAGGCCTGTCTGAGAATGACACGCAGGTTATTCGTTCTAATCAAGAGTTTGCTTTAATCAGTCGTATTAATAGCCCTTATATTGTAAAACTCTATGACCATGGTGTAGCTGATGATTCAACTTATACGGTTATGGAATATTTCTCTTCAGGAGACCTTAAACAGCGTATGTCAAAGGGTATTACGCAAAATGAGGCTTTGACCTTTTTAAGGCAGGTATGCTCTGGTTTAGCAGCTATACATGGAAGCGGGGTTATTCACCGTGACTTGAAACCCGCTAATATTATGTTTAGAGATGACGATACCTTGGCAATTATTGATTTTGGTATTTCGCGTGATATCAATAGCCAACTAGATTTGACGCAACCAGGGCAAATTATTGGTACGCCTAACTATATGGCACCTGAACAAGGTAATAGTGGTTATAAACCTGATGCGCGTTCTGATATATATTCCGTGGGTGTTATGTTTTTTGAATTGCTTACAGGCAAAAAACCTTACCGAGCTGCAAATGCAGCATCTATTATCTATAAGCATGCTCATGACCCTATACCTAAGTTGCCTAATAATTTCTTTGAAATGCAGGGAATTATTGATCAATGTATGGCAAAATTCCCTCACCAGCGCTTTCAGTCAGCAATAGATATGATTGAGTACATTAATACAGAATTTCGCTGGGATATTACTTTAGATTTTAAAGAATAAAAAAAATATATGAAATTTCGAGTCCTTGTCATAGATCCGGTTGAGAAAATTAGATTGCAGCTGCTTAATCTATTAAAGCAGGATATTTCTGAGCTGGTACTTTATAGCTATGATCCTATTACACGTGGGCAACCCTCAGCAAACTTTAATTGGTTAACCTATGATTTGGTTATTCTTAGTTCCTATTTAGGTAAGGATAATGGTACGGGTCTAGAGTGGTTACAAGCAATTAAGTCCGCAGAGGGTAGCCCAGGTGTCATCATGCTATGTGCTAAAAAAGATGAAGGCTTAGATGAAACCTATAAGGAAATAGGTGCAGATGAATGTTTGGCAAAAGAAAAGCTAACGCGAAGAATGCTCACCTCAGCCGTTTCATATATTGTTAAGTTTAATCAGTTGACGCGTAGCCGCAAAGAGTCTGAACACCGTAAAGCGCGGGGGCCTGAATTACCCGGTTATAAAGTGGGTAAGGTGCTTAATACAACGGATGTGTCTTCCTTGTACTTAGTGAACTCAGAGGCTGATAATAAGCCTTATGTGATTAAAACCTTGTTTTCAGAATGGTTAGATGATGACTCATTGGTTGAACGCTTTGTGAATGAGTATGAGCTTATTCATGCAATTGACCATCCTAATGTAGTGAAGCTTCATCAACTGGGTTTTACAGAAGAATTCATTTATATCATTATGGATTATTTGCCAGGTGGGAGCCTGTATGAGCGAATTCAGCAATGGAATATTAAATATGCACAAGCTTTTCGTTATCTGTGGCAAATGTCAGAGGGCTTGGCATGCTTACACAAGCAAGGTATTTTGCACCGAGATTTAAAACCGTCGAATGTTATGTTTAGGAATGCTGATCAACTCATGTTGATTGATTTTGGTATTTCCAAGCATTTAGGCAATATCAATGAAGATATGACGCAAAGTAACGTGGAAATGGGTACATTACCTTATATGAGCCCTGAAGCGGTCACGGCAACTGAGCTTGATGAGCGTAGCGATGTATATAGCATGGGCATCATCTTTTTTGAAATGCTGTCTGGTAAAAAGCCTTTTAGGCCTTTAGCGCCGATTGATGTACTAAAATACCATCGAAAAGAAGAAAGTTTTATACTGGGTGAGAACTTAAAGCAGTTTCAACCGCTGATTGATGAAATGGTCGCCACTGACCGTGAAAACCGCTTGTCGGATATGGCTAATTTGCAAGCATACATAAAAGAACATTATTCTCAGTACCTTGATGACGATTGTTGAGTAAAAATACATAAAAAAGTCATGAATCCAATAGACAAGCTTTGTCTGTCTCGTTAGAATATCCGCCTAGCCAAAGTGGGTTAATAATGATGTGCGAAACGCTGTTTTGCCATAAATCAATCCGCAAGAAGGAAGAGTGACTCTTCCTGCAGTTGGGGCGTATTAATTCATCCACATGAATCCGACGGCCCTTTTTTTATGCCCAGATTATTAAGAAATAGCTTGATAAGCTGGTTTTATAACTCATTTATAGCTAGGTTAAAAGATTGAATAGTCAACATGCAATTTTGACTCCTGCGACTGAACCCGCCATATTAGTATTAGAAGATGGTAGCGTGTTTACAGGTCGTTCCATTGGTGCACTAGGTCAAAGTGTGGGTGAAGTGGTTTTTAATACCGCCATCACCGGTTACCAAGAAATTCTCACTGATCCATCATATGCCAAGCAAATTGTTACCTTAACCTATCCACATATAGGTAGTGTAGGTATTAATGCTGAAGACGCCGAGTCGACAGGCGTGCATGCAGCGGGCTTGGTTATTAGAGATTTGCCGTTACTAGCTAGTAACTGGCGCAGCGAAGAGTCTTTGTCTGCATACTTACAGCGCAACAACATTGTAGCGATTGCTGATATAGATACACGCCGTTTAACACGTATATTGCGTGATAAAGGCGCACAGAAAGGCTGTATTCTTGCAGCAGATAGCATCAGTGAGGCAGAAGTGAGTTCGGCGAAGCAGGCCGCGACAGCTTTTACCGGTTTGGTGGGTATGGACTTAGCGAAAGAAGTAAGCACTGATAAAAGCTACCCGTGGAAAAAGCGCGTTTGGTTAGGTCCAGATGAAGATGAGCCAATAACGGTTAAGGCTGAATATAAAGTAGTGGCCTACGATTTTGGTGTTAAACACAACATATTGAGAATGTTAGCAGAGCGTGGTTGTGATATTACCGTGGTGCCGGCGAAAACACCCGCAAGTGATGTATTAGCTATGCAGCCTGATGGCGTCTTCTTATCTAATGGCCCTGGTGATCCAGAGCCCTGTGATTACGCTATTGAGGCGATTCAAGTCTTGCTTGAAAAAGAGTTACCCTTGTTTGGTATTTGCCTAGGTCACCAGTTATTAAGCTTAGCGGCCGGTGCAAAAACGGTCAAAATGAAGTTTGGCCACCATGGTGCAAACCATCCTGTGCAAGACCTTGATAGCAAAGTGGTTATGATTACTAGCCAAAACCACGGTTTTGCTGTTGATGAAGAGAGTTTGCCTGAGAATATCAAAGCAACACACCGTTCATTGTTTGACGGCTCTTTGCAGGGTATAAGCCTACTCGATAAGCCAGCATTTAGTTTCCAAGGTCACCCGGAAGCGAGTCCAGGCCCGCATGATGTGGCGCCTTTGTTTGACCAATTTATCCAATTAATGAAGTCTGCCAGTAAAACGGGGGCTGCGAAGTAAGAACATGCCAAAACGTAATGATATAAAAAGTATTCTAATTATTGGTGCGGGCCCGATTGTTATCGGTCAGGCATGTGAGTTTGATTACTCAGGCGCACAAGCTTGTAAAGCGCTGCGTGAAGAAGGTTACCGAGTTATTTTGGTAAACTCTAATCCCGCTACTATTATGACAGACCCCGAAACGGCTGATGCGGTGTACATTGAGCCTATACACTGGCGCAATGTCGCTGAAATTATTAAAAAAGAACGTCCGGATGTATTGCTGCCCACAATGGGTGGTCAGACGGCATTGAACTGCGCTTTAGATTTAGATCGTGAAGGTGTACTAGCAGAATACAATGTTGAAATGATCGGTGCGAAACGCGAAGCGATTGACATGGCTGAAGATCGTGAGAAGTTCCGCGTAGCGATGGATGAAATTGGTTTAAAAACGCCGCGCTCATTTGTTGCGCATGACATGGATCAAGCAACCGAAGCGCGTGATGCATTAGGTTTTCCTATTATTATTCGTCCTTCATTTACCATGGGAGGTACCGGTGGTGGTATTGCCTATAATCGTGAAGAATTTGAAGAGATTGTTACACGTGGCCTAGATTTGTCGCCGACAACAGAAGTACTGTTAGAAGAGTCAGTGCTGGGTTGGAAAGAATACGAAATGGAAGTTGTACGTGATAAAGCGGATAACTGTATCATTATCTGTTCAATCGAAAATCTTGACCCTATGGGTGTGCATACAGGTGATTCAATTACTGTAGCACCAGCGCAAACACTTACAGATAAAGAATACCAAATTATGCGTAATGCCTCGTTGGCTGTATTGCGTAAAATTGGTGTAGAAACGGGTGGTTCAAACGTACAATTTGCCATTAACCCTGAAAACGGCAAAATGATTATCATTGAGATGAACCCGCGTGTTTCACGTTCATCGGCATTAGCGTCTAAAGCGACCGGATTTCCTATTGCAAAAATAGCCGCTAAACTAGCCGTAGGTTTTACTCTGGATGAGTTGCAAAACGATATCACCGGCGGTGCAACACCTGCGTCTTTTGAGCCTACAATTGACTATGTTGTCACTAAAATTCCACGCTTTGCCTTTGAAAAGTTCCCAGCTGCTAATGACCGCTTAACGACGCAAATGAAATCAGTGGGTGAAGTGATGGCCATTGGTCGAACCTTTCAGGAGTCTATGCAAAAAGCCCTGCGTGGCTTAGAAGTAGGCGCTGATGGTTTTGACCCAATAGTTGATGCCGACTTGTCAGCAGAGGAAGCATTGAAGGTAATTAAGCGCGAACTGCGCGAGCCCGGTCCAGAACGTATTTGGTATGTGGCTGATGCATTCCGTTATGGTTTGACACAAGAAGATGTTTTTGACTTAACTAAAATTGATCCTTGGTTTTTAGTGCAGCTCAAAGAATTGCTTGATATAGAAAAAGACATTGCAGACCAAGATTTAACTAGCATACCAAGCAATATTTTATTTGCACTTAAGCGCAAAGGCTTTTCTGATCGCCGTTTAGCGAAGCTGTTAAATACAACAGAGTATGATGTGCGAGAATATCGTGCCAAGCACAAAATTCACCCAATCTAT
>JAHDBX010000139.1 GCA_020630145.1 Gammaproteobacteria bacterium
TTGTATTTGCCTGCGCTCAAACGAACAAAGCGGATATCTTCCGCAAATAAGTCAGGCCCCTTTATGGGAAGCGAGTTTTCATACGAAGACTTGAGTTCATATGAAGTTGAGAAGTATTCATATAACTACCTTGGCGAAGAGGCCTGTGGCGAACTAAATTGTTTTATTTTAGAAAGTACGCCTAATGCTAAGTACTCAGGTTATACGCGTAGAATAAGTTGGATTGATGATCAGCATTATAGAGTTCATAAGACGGAGTTTTATGATAAACGTGGTGCTTTATTAAAGACGCTTGAAGTTGAAGACTTTAAACAATATTTAGGGCAGTATTGGCGTGCGCATAAAATGACTATGTCGAATGCGCAAACTAATAAACAAACCGTATTGTTGGTTAGTGATATGAAGTTTAATACAGGTTTAAAGAACAGTAGCTTTACTAAAGCGGCTATTAACAGAAGAAGATAGTTTTATTAGTGTGCTGAGTAGAAAAAACGCCTCTTAATAATAAAGAGGCGTTTTTTTTGTTTATGCTTACTACTCGTTATCTAAATAGCGTTCAGCATCTAGCGCGGCCATACAACCACTACCTGCTGAAGTAATCGCTTGTCTATAGGTATGGTCCATAACATCGCCAGCAGCAAACACACCTTCGATAGATGTTAATGTCGCATTACCTTGCAAACCACTTTGTACTTTGAGGTAACCATTTTCCATATCAAGTTGGTCTTTAAATAAATCAGTATTAGGTGAGTGACCAATAGCAATAAATACACCGCTAAGGTCCAGGTCTTTTGTTTCACCACTTTTGGTTGATTTAATACGCATGCCTGTTACGCCCATATCATCACCAAGCACTTCTTCTAAAGTATGGTCCCACTCAATATTAATATTGCCATTTTTCGCTTTGTCTAAAATACGATCAATGAGAATTTTTTCACTGCGGAATTGGTCGCGTCTATGTACTACTGTGACACTTTTAGCAATATTAGATAAGTATAGTGCTTCTTCAACGGCAGTATTACCACCACCTATAACAGCAACGTCTTTACCTTTATAGAAAAAACCATCGCAAGTAGCACATGCTGATACACCTTTACCCGCAAAAGCTTCTTCAGAAGGTAAGCCTAAGTATTTAGCGCTAGCGCCTGTGCATATAATTAGAGCATCACAGGTATAGACACCTTGGTCACCCGTTAGGGTGAAAGGCTTTTGTGTTAATTCAGCTGTATGAATATGGTCAAAAATAATCTCTGTATCAAAGCGTTCGGCGTGCTGCTGCATACGGGCCATTAAGTCTGGGCCTTGTAGACCTTCTACATCGCCGGGCCAGTTGTCTACTTCAGTTGTTGTGGTTAATTGACCACCCATCTGCATACCGGTGATAAGAACAGGGTTAAGGTTGGCACGTGCTGCATAAACCGCAGCAGTATAGCCTGCTGGGCCAGAACCTAAAATCAATAACTTAGCATGTTTTGCTTCACTCACAGGCTGTTTCCTCAAATCGTGAAAAAAGATAGGCATTCTACTCTTTCATTGCCTTTTCTGAAAGATAGGGATGAAAATCAGTAAAACAAGCATAGCAAGCTCTCTAATTACCAGAAATACTCTATTTTCGTGTAATATAAACATAGATATAGAGTAAATAACCACAGAATTTCAGGAAAACCCTTGGCTCAAGCAAAAAGAAAAAAAGACGCAGCAAAACCATTATCTGTTCATGTAAATAGGGCTGTACAAGAAGGCATATTTTACGTATTACTGGCGGTATCACTATTTTTATTACTAGCCCTGCTTACTTACGATGTGGCAGACCCAGGCTGGTCACATACTGGCACACGAGATGTCGTGACGAATTGGGGTGGGGTCTTAGGCTCATGGTTTGCCGATATCACATTATTTCTATTCGGTTATTTAGCTTATCTGTTTCCTATTATGGTGGCGTATAGTGGCTGGCTAATTATGCGTACCAATGAAGAAGGTGAAACCGATAAAAAAGCCTTTGCAATACGTTGGCTAGGCTTCTTTTTATTATTATTAAGTGGTTGTGGCTTGGGCTCATTCAGTAGTGTTGAATTAGGTTCTTTGCCTCAAGCAGAAGTAGGGGCTGGTGGTGTATTGGGTTATGCCATAGGGCTAAATGGCCTATTAGCCATATTAGGCAGTATCGGCACCAAGTTAGTATTATTGGCCATTTTTTGTGCCAGTATTACATTGTTTACGGGCATTTCATGGTTACGTATTATGGACTTGTGCGGGCAAGGCATTTTGACAGCAAGTGCTTTTGTTGTGTCTTATGTACAAAAAGTTATTGAGGAAATTAAATTACGTAAGGTAAAAACTGAACGTGCTGTGACTTTTGTTAAAGAGACCGAAGCTAAAATAGCAAAGATTAAAAAGAAAAAGCCGCGCATAGAACCCGTACTGAAAGTCGTTGAGCCCAGTCAGCGTGAATTTAAAGAAAAGCAAATTAGCCTGTTTGATGCGCCTGCCGATACAGAGTTGCCACCTATTAACTTATTAGACTTACCTAAGCCACAAGAAGGTGGTTATTCGCATGAAGCTTTGGAAGCATTATCACAGTTAGTTGAACATAAGCTATCAGATTTTAATATAAGTGTTGAAGTGGTTGCGGTACACCCTGGACCTGTCATTACACGTTTTGAGTTGCAACCGGCTCCTGGTATTAAAGCCAGCAAAATAACCAGTTTATCCCAAGATTTAGCTCGCTCTTTATCTGTGACCAGCGTTAGGGTAGTTGAAGTTATACCGGGTAAGTCGGTAATTGGTTTGGAGATACCCAATGAACAGAGAGAGTTAGTTGCCTTAAGTGAAATACTTAACTCGAAAAGCTACGACACCATGGCATCACCGCTAACCATGGCTTTAGGTAAAGATATCGGTGGTAAACCTGTTGTAGCTGATTTGGCTAAAATGCCACACTTGTTAGTAGCTGGTACTACCGGTGCGGGTAAGTCGGTTGCCTTGAACGCTATGTTATTAAGTTTGTTATATAAGGCCAGCGCACGTGATGTAAGGCTAATGTTAATAGACCCTAAAATGCTAGAACTAAGTGTTTATGAAGGCATACCGCACCTGTTGACCCCGGTTATAACCGATATGAAAGAAGCTTCAAACGGTTTGCGCTGGTGTGTGGCTGAAATGGAGCGGCGCTATAAATTAATGTCAGCCATGGGTGTAAGAAACGTGGGTGGTTATAATAAAAAAATTAAAGAAGCTGAACAAAAAGGTGAAACCATTCCGGATCCTTTATATGATCGTGAAACAGCTTTTGATCCTGAAGCCGAGCCACCGGTATTAAACCATATGCCTTACATTGTTGTGATCATCGATGAGTTAGCTGACATGATGATGGTGGTAGGTAAAAAAGTAGAAGAGTTGATAGCGCGTTTAGCGCAGAAGGCACGTGCAGCGGGTTTGCACTTGGTGCTTGCTACGCAGCGCCCATCAGTTGATGTGATAACGGGTTTAATCAAGGCAAACGTACCTACACGTATCGCTTTTCAAGTATCGTCACGTATAGATTCACGCACCATTCTTGATCAAATGGGTGCAGAAAGCTTATTAGGTCATGGTGATATGTTATACCTGCCACCGGGTACCAGCTTGCCCGAGCGTGTGCATGGTGCTTTTGTTGATGATCATGAAGTACACCAAGTTGTGCAGCATTTAAAACAAAGCTCTGAGCCAGATTATATAGAAGGCGTGGTGGATGAAGCACAACCTGCCATACCGGGCATAGCGAGTGATAGCGATGATGATTCAGAACAAGATGAATTATATGATCAAGCAGTAGCAATTGTGACTGAAACACGTAAAGCGTCTATATCATATGTGCAACGTCGCTTAAAAATTGGTTATAACCGTTCTGCACGTATGCTTGAAGCGATGGAAATGTCGGGTGTTGTAAGTGCATTGCAGTCAAATGGTAGTCGTGAAGTGCTTGCGCCACCGCCGGTTAAGGATTAAAACAAAACTTTTGCTCTATCAGCTTGACTAAAACATTATTACTTCCGCATGCGGAATGACATTATTAGGAATTAACATGAAAAAACTGATATTTATATTTGCTTTAATGAGCCAGCAAGCTATTGCGGGTACGGGTTTAGAGCAACTAACAAAATATAGCACGCAACTACAGTCGCTTACAGCACAGTTTACACAAACAACATTTGATGAAAACATGCAAGAGCAAGAAGTATCAACCGGGCAGGTTTATTTACAAAAACCCGGTAAGTTTCGTTGGAATTACAAACAGCCGTATCAGCAGGAAATTGTGAGTGATGGCGATAAGTTGTATATCTATGATGTTGACCTCGAACAAGTGACAGTGCGCAATTTTAGCGATGCTTTAGGTACCGCGCCTATCTCTTTACTTACAGATATTGCTGATTTAAAACAACAGTTTAATATTATTGAGTTAGGTAAAATTGATGGTCGTGAGCTTTTACAATTAGAGGCAAAAGTCAAAGATACCGATTATGAATTTTTCTTGCTGGCACTGGGTGATAAAGGCTTGGAAACAATGGAGCTGAAAGACAAACTTGGACAAGTTACGCGTATTCAACTGAGTCAATCTAAAACCAATGCCGATTTAGCTAAAAAATTATTTCAATTTTCTGCTCCAGCAGGTGTAGATGTTATCAACGCTACACAGTAAAGTTAATTAAACCTTGTGCCTGAAGACCTTTCTCAAAATGACCTGTTTGCAAATGATGTGACAGGTCAAGTAGCGTACGCGCCATTGGCTGATCGTATGCGGCCATCTAAAATAGACGATTATGTTGGGCAGCAGCATGTACTTGCTGAGGGTAAGCCACTTCGTTTAGCCATTGAGCAAGACAAGTTACATTCCATGGTCTTCTGGGGGCCACCAGGTACGGGTAAGACAACGCTAGCAAAAATGATTGCCCAAGCCTGTGAAGCAAAGTTTATTACCTTGTCTGCGGTATTAGCCGGTGTTAAAGAAATTCGTGCCGCCGTTGAGCAGGCACAGCATAATCAACAGATGCATCAAATGCGTACAGTATTATTTGTCGATGAAGTACACCGCTTTAATAAATCACAACAAGATGCCTTTTTGCCACATGTTGAGTCGGGCACAATTTATTTTATTGGGGCAACAACTGAAAACCCATCGTTTGAATTAAACAATGCACTACTATCACGTGTACGCACATACGTACTGCAATCGCTGAGTGAAGGTGATATTCATAATATATTACAGCGCGCGCTTAACGATAAAGAGCATGGTTTAGGGGCAGAAAACTTACAAATAGAAGATGAGGCTGTCAGTATTATTGCCCAAGCTGCTGATGGTGATGCTAGACGTGCTTTAAACTTATTGGAAATAGCCACCGACTTTGTTACAGAAGGCGGTGTGATTAATACAGATATAGCCGCTGAGATTACACGTGAAGGTTTACGCCGCTTTGATAAAAAAGGTGAAGCTTTTTATGATCAAATATCGGCGTTGCATAAGTCTGTACGGGGTTCAGACCCTGATGCGGCGTTGTATTGGTTTTGTCGCATGCTAGATGGTGGTTGCGATCCCTTGTACTTGGCACGACGTGTTGTACGTATGGCATCTGAAGATATCGGTAATGCAGATCCGCGTGGTTTAACCTTGGCTTTG
>JAHDBX010000140.1 GCA_020630145.1 Gammaproteobacteria bacterium
CTTAGAGTCACCAAGTGATTGTCGTGAATACCTGGTTGCTGTATTGCGTGATAAACCCCATGAAGTTTTTGCGGCCGTTTTTCTTGATAATCGTCATCGTGTGATTGGTTTTGAAGAATTATTTGTGGGTACGATTGATAGTGCGTCAGTGTATCCACGAGAAGTTGTGAAGTCAGCCTTAAAATATAATGCGGCAGCGCTTATTTTTGCGCATAACCATCCTTCTGGTGATACGCGTCCAAGCTTAGCCGATAAAGACATTACCAAGCAGCTTAAGCAAGCGCTCGCTTTAATTGATATACGTGTGCTTGATCATTTTATTATTGGTGAAGGCAAAAGCTATTCTTTTGCTGAACACGGCTTGTTATAGCTTGCTCAGGCAGCGGGTTAGCACGTCTTGATATTTACTGGTTTGCTTGGTTTTTTTAAGTTGTTTTAGACAGTACTCAATAAAAACGAGTTGTTCTTTTATTGATTTAGCTTCAAGTTCTTCAATACAGTAAAGTTGTAAAAACTGCAGTGTGGCCTTAATCTCACTTTGCTTTTGACTATTCTTGCTGTAAGCGGCGGGTTCTTCCCTTATGCCGCTGAGCCACTCAGGCTTTACATCAAGAATATTGGCCAGCACTAAAATATAAGATGTTTTAGTCGATTCGCCGCGCTCAAGCTTTGATATCATTTGTTGTCGCACACCAATCAGCGAGGCAAGGTCGCCTTGTGTCAGCCCTTTGGCTTCTCGTGCTTGTTTGATTCGTTGCGCTAAACTCATGCGAACAAACTACAACTATTGTTGTAATTAATCAAACAACTTTAGTTGTTAATTTAAGTTTCTTAATTTATAATCCAGCTATGGATCGTGAATTAACTAAGGAATTGGTGCAAAAAGCTATTCGCATTAAAGGTAGCCAGTCTGCCTTGGCTCGGGCATGCGGTGTTAAGCAGCAAAACGTATGGAACTGGCTAAATCGTGATAACAAAGTCCCAGCAAAGTATGCCTTATTAATTGAGTTAGCAACAAACCAAGAAGTAAGTCGCTTAGCATTACGTCCAGATGTATTTCAAACACATCAACATGATGATTAAGGCTGTACATAGGTGAAAGGCTAAAGCTCTACTGTAAGGTAGAGCTGATGCTGACATGAATATATGTGTTGGCCTAATGTTGTTTTAAGCTAATAATTTTTAAGCCCGCGAGTACAATAATGATGCCGCCAATAATAGCCGGTATGCTTGGCAGCTCTTGCCAAATAATAAAAGCCAATAATAAGCCCCATATTAACTGCGTATACTGCATGCTGCTAACGATACTGGGTTGGCCTTTATGAAAGGCGCTGACAACAAAGACGGTTCCAGCGGCGTAACAAAGCCCGCCTCCTACGCTAATACCGATATCTATGGTTTTCATTGGTGTAAATTCAAATAAGGTGGCAAGCCCGGTGGTGAGTGTCAGTAATAAAAACCCGTAAAAAGTAAAGGCTTGGGGTGTTTCGCGATCGCTGTAATGACTGATCATTAAGAAGCCCAGTGCCTCAATTACCGAGCTGGCTAGCGCGGCCAGTAAGGCTATTTCAAAAGCTTTAAAGCCTGGTTGCAAAACCAGTAAAATCCCAATAAACCCCATAAAGCTTAATATAAGGCGACGAATATCAAAGCGCTCATATTTCAGTAGAACGGCAAAAACCATTGTAAATAAAGGTAGGCTCAAAAGCAGTGCATAAGCTTCGGCTAAGGCAACTTTACTAAAGCTATAAAAAGCCAGTAAATCAATAACCAATATAATTACAGCACGTACCAAGTGTACTTTGGGCCGAGTCGTTTTTAATAACTCAAACTTAGGGAAGATCCAGATTAACAGGCCAATTAAAGCAAAAAAACAATTAAAAAAGGTAACCTGTGCCAACGAATATCTCTGTAGTAGCCATTTAATGCTTAAGTCCATTAAAGTAAACATAAAAAAGCCAATAAAGGCGAGTGAAATGGCGTTCATCGACTAATAATCCCGTTAAGTATAGGTTTGGTGTTCAGTATGACGTATACTGAAAAATAAATAACACGCGTATTTTTTATTATAAAGATAAAATTATTTAATGAATATTGAATCTAGTCTGTTTTCACATTTGCCTTATTTAGCTGTTGTCGTAAATACCGCTAGTTTTACCCGTGCAGCTGAAGAGTTGCATGTATCACAGGCTGCGGTGAGTTACCAGATTCGCCAATTAGAAGAAAAGCTGGGCGTTACGTTGATTGTGCGCCAGTCAGGCAGCCAAATTAAAATTAGCAATGCGGCAAAGCAGCTCGCTAAAGAATACCGAGCTTGTGAAAAGCGCTTGCGCGTAGCGATAGAAAATATAGATCCACAGGGTTTTAAAGGTGTATTACGCTTAACCGCACCAGTCGACTTCGCCAGTATCGTCATGCCATCGGTATTGGCTGAACTGCAAAACCTTGCGCCTGAACTCAGAGTAGAGTTAGACGTGAGTGACACTGTGGTTAATTTTCTCAACAGCGATTACGATTTTGCTATACGCGTTGATAATATGGGCCCTGACTTAGAGCATGAACTGATTGCCATTTCTCAGAAGAGTCTGGTGGCAAGTCCTGCGTATCTACACGCACGGGGTGAGCCAAGGTCATTGTCAGACTTACTTGAACATAGCTTATTAACGCGTAGCGTAGGGAGTAATGCAAGCTGGCAGCAACTGCTTAGTCAAGCAGGTATTGCGTTTGCTGATATTAAGCAGCCCATAGTGTTAGGGAATACCTTTGCTTTAGCCGAAGGCGCAAAGGCAAACTTGGGTTTAGCGATATTGCCGAACTTTGTTATGAGTGAGGCAGTAGAAAATAAAACCTTATGCCCAGTTTTAAACGATTATTTTACGCCTTTAATTAGTCATTTTCATTTAAGCTATTTGCCAACGACACAGGCAGGCCCTATGAAGGCATTATTAATGCAAGCATTATCCCGTATTATTTTTGAGCAACCACGTTTTGCTCATGCATTTATACCTAGCGATACAAAGTAATATGCACCATAAGTTATATAGCATTGGCTATGCAACCAAGCCGATTGACATTTTTATACAGCAATTACAACAGTATGGCATTAATGCGATCGCTGATGTGCGTTCAGTCCCTTACAGCAAAGCCTTTTATGATTATCATCGTGAAGCACTAACAGCAACTTTGCATCAAGTTAATATTAAATATGTGTATTTAGGTGAAGAACTAGGGCCGCGCTCTAAAGACGATGCCCATTACGATGATAATCAACAAGTACAGTTTGATCGCTTAATGACATCGCCCTTATATTTGCAAGGTGTGCAGCGTTTGCAAAAGGGTTTAGACAAGGGTTTATCTATTGCCTTAATGTGTGCAGAAAAAGATCCGGCAGACTGCCACCGAAGTTTACTTATTGCTTATGATTTGCAACGCAAACTTAAGCAAAGTGTGCAGCATATTAAGCATGATGGTAGTCTAGAGTCTCAAGCTGCTATGGAACAACGTATGGTTGAGTTGCATCGAACAGACAGCGACTTATTTTCAAATGCTGATGAACAAGTAGAGTTAGCGTGGCAATTGCAGTCGCGCGAAAAAGCGTATCGTCGTGAAACAGATGAGAGTATTGATTAAGTATAAAGCCTATCGGTCATAAGCGCGTTTATTTAAACCGTAAAACAAGCACTGCGATGCAGTGCCGCTGGTAAAGATATTTAATAAAATAATTATAACCTGTACGTAGTCTTCTGCTGTTCCCAGCGTCAGGTTATTTGATTGCGCTGTCCATATAGCAATCATTTGTTGTTTGTTGCTAATAATATCAACAGAAGCAATTAGCCCAATGGCAATTAAAGCAATACTCAATAAAATATAATCATAGCGATACACAGCATGGGTAATAGCTATTAGGTTGAGCAATATCATGGCACCATAGCCTATTACACCAATAGCGGGTATCACTTCATATATTTTAAAAATATTAACAATAGGTAGCAAGACAATAAATATTATCCAGCTGCCAATAAAGTAATGCCAAAAAGACCGAATGGCTCTCATATTTTTCTCATAGTTACCAGTATTTAGTATACTTTTTTACAGGTATGAATAATACGTTTTTTATATAACACTAACATGTATTATAAGGATTAGTAATATATAAAGGCGTGAGAGCAGCTTGGCTGTATAATAAAAAAGTTAAGAAGGTCTATTATTGTTGTAAGTGCTCTAAGGCTTTTGCGGCAGCACTGGTTCTATTTTCGACTTCAAGTTTTTTATAAATTTGTTCGGAGTGTTTATTAATAGTCCTAGGGCTAGTGCCCAGTATTTGGCCAATTTCACGATTGGTTTTGCCTTTTAATATCCAGAAAAGTACTTCAGCTTCGCGTTTAGTTAAATTCCAATGTGACTTTAAGTTGGCAGATTCGTTATCATTATCCTCGTGCTTTAAACGTAGCAAATATTCATTGCTGCCTGCCTTGCCAAGAAAAGAAACTTTTAATAGTTGAGCGGGAGCGTTAAGTGTTAAGTTCATACCAATAGCCGGTTTATGAGATAGCCATGTATGTATTTCATCAGCGAGAATATGGTTTAACCAAGATTGTTGATCATTGGCTTTTTCGAGTAATTGATTAACTTGTGGTGTTGACCATAAAATATTACCTTGTTTTTCAACTGCAAAAATATACTGCCCAGCTAGATCTAATGCTGATTGAGCACTTAGTGCTATACGGCTATTCGCTAAATGTACACGCATACGTGCTACTAGTTCTGAATTAACAATAGGCTTGGTTATATAGTCTATGCCGCCAGCGTTAAAACCCTTTACTACACTCTCTGTATCACTAAGCCCTGTCATAAATATAATAGGTATTGAACGCAGTTCTGGGTCTTGTTTTAATTGTTTGCAAACATCAAATCCGTTCATGGAAGGCATCATTGCGTCAAGAATAATAATGTCAGGAATCATTTTTTGAGCGATAGATAGTGCCTGCTTGCCTTCGAGTGCGACAAGTGTTTCCATGCCTTCTTTTTCGAATATATCATTGAGTACACTAAGTGTTTCAGGTGAGTCGTCAACAATAAGTACTAAATCTTTTTCATGGTAGTTGTTATACATGGTCGAGATTCCTCAGCGACGTGGCTATTTTATCAAATCTAACTTCTTGTAACCAAATTTGATATTGCGATGACGTATGCTTGTCTAGAAGCCCTTGTTGGCTTAATTTGTTTATCCTTTTTCTTAATTCACTTAGGTTGCCTACATCAGCTAGTTCAATTAGTTTCTCAATGCCTTGAGCGTTCATCTTAGTGCTGAAATTTAGCTTTTTATGCATCAAGACCGGTTGTTCTTCAATAGGATGATGAAGCCAGTCGATGTTTAAGCATTGACCAATTTTTTCAATTAAGTTATCAACTTTAACCGGTTTAGTAATGTGGTCATCAACAATATCTGGATAACGTTGATTGTCCGCGTCATCATAAGCATTAGCTGAAGTAATAATAATAGGTTTTTTGTAGCCGCGTTGGCGAAGTGCTTTGGCTAGTTCCCATCCGTTTATTTCTGGCATTGATATATCGAGTAAGTATAAGTCAGATTGTGATTCGTCAACTAAAGACAAACAATGCTCCGCAGTA
>JAHDBX010000141.1 GCA_020630145.1 Gammaproteobacteria bacterium
CATGGTCTAGGCATCCAAAATGTACTCGGTATCGGTTTATGCGTCAACAGAAAATTGACGATTTTATGTAAAGAGTGGGTGGTTTTCTGCGGATGATTATTTAGCTGTTCTCGCTACTACCCATACATCAACTTGTTCTACTCCTTCATCCAGTAAAGTCTGTGCCACGCTATTAACCGTTGCACCTGTGGTCATTACATCATCAACGATGGCAACATGTTTGATGGGTAATAAACTTTGCGCGACGGCGAATGCATTTTTTAAATTGTGCTGGCGTTGTTTGGCGTTAAGGCCGGACTGCTCATCGGTGGCCTTTATACGGATTAGGCTTTGGTCGTTATGGCTAATGGATAGTTGCTGGCTAAGAAGGCGGCTAATTTCTCTGGCTTGGTTGTAGCCGCGTTGTTGTAGGCGCTTGTTGTGCAAGGGCACGGGTAATATCAGTTGCGGTAGGGCTTGATGTTGGTAGTGCTGCTGGATGTTTTTTAATAGCAAGTCAGCAAAGAAAGCGGCGTTATGGAGTATGTTATTAAATTTAGTATCTTGAATCATACTACGAATAGGTTCGGCATAAATTAAGGGGCTAATAACTCGCTTGTATTGTGGCGGGTGTTTTTGGCACTCGCCACAGGCACTCTTGCTTGGTGTGCTTAAGGGCAGGCTGCAGCGTGGGCAGTATATGTGTAAAAGGGGTAAAAAACCTTGGGCGGTTGCGCTAAGAAAACGGTTATTAGCGTGTTTTGTTATAGCTTGATCGGTGATGACGCAGCGGGGTGGAAATAGAAAATCGATGGCTAGTTGGTAAATATACTTGTAAACCATAAAAAATCCTTTTAGTTAACAGTAAAATTAAGGACAATAGCACCCTAACATTTATATTATGCAAGAGAGAGTAAGCTATGTCATCAGCCGTTATTCGCCATGATTGGTCTTTACAAGAAATTAAAGATCTTTTTGCACTGCCTTTTAATGACCTGTTATTTAAGGCTCAAACGGTGCATCGTGAATATTTTGATCCGAATTCAGTACAAATTAGTACTTTATTAAGTATTAAAACCGGCGCTTGCCCGGAAGACTGTTCATATTGCCCACAAAGCGCGCGTTACGAGACAGAGCTAGAGCGCGAAAAGTTAATGGCTTTAAATGAGGTCGTCGAGAATGCACGTATAGCCAAGCAAAACGGTTCATCACGCTTTTGTATGGGCGCAGCATGGCGTAACCCGACAGATAAAAACCTTGATAGTGTTATTGAGATGATTAAGGCAGTTAAGGCTGAAGGTATGGAGAGCTGCGTAACACTCGGCATGCTAACGCCTGAACAAGCACGTAAGCTAAAAGATGCGGGTCTGGATTACTACAACCATAATTTAGATACTTCTCCTGAGTTTTACGGTGAAGTTATCACTACTCGTACTTACCAGGATCGTTTGGATACTTTGGCTAATGTCCGTGATGCGGGTTTGAATGTATGCTGCGGTGGTATTGTAGGTATGGGTGAAAAACCGGCTGATCGTGCAGGTTTGATCATGCAGTTGGCGAATTTGCCTAAGCATCCCGAGTCGGTGCCGATCAATATGTTAGTGCAGGTTGAAGGTACGCCTTTGCATGGCGAAGCAGAATTGGACCCATTGGAATTTATTCGTACTTTGGCGGTTGCTCGTATTGTGATGCCTGAGTCTTTTGTGCGTTTGTCGGCAGGTCGTACGGATATGAGTGATGAAATGCAGGCGATGTGCTTTTTTGCGGGCGCTAACTCAATATTTTATGGCGAGAAGCTACTAACCACCGATAACCCTGAAGCCAACCGAGATCGCGAATTATTTGACCGTTTGGGTATTTCTCCCTTGCAAATAACGGTTGATGCAGCACCAGATGAGCGTGAAACGTCACGGGAACTTGCAATGGGTAAAGTGAGTCCAATTCAAGCAAACCAAGTCGCTTAATGGCTCGCGAAAAAGCGAATGTTGTACTAGACTTTATAGCCTATTTACGTATACATGGCTGAGTCAAAAAGCGCTTTTGAGGCGGGTTTAGCCAATGATTTGGCCAAGCGTAAAGCCCAGCACTTGTATCGAGCAAGGCGTGTGGTTGAGTCGGCTCAGCAAGTGGAAATGCGTATAGATGGCCATGATTTGCTGGCATTTTGTAGTAATAACTACTTGGGCTTGGCAAACCATGACAAGCTGCGTAAAGCCGCTGTAGCGGGTATAGATAAATGGGGTGTCGGCAGTGGGGCTGCCCATTTAGTGAATGGACACAGCAGTGCACATCATCTTCTAGAGGAAGAACTAGCCAGTTTTACCGGATATGAACGTGCATTGCTGTTTTCCACTGGTTATATGGCCAATTTAGCGGTAGCCACCGCTTTACTTGCGCGCGGTGATACCTTCCTGCAAGATAAGCTCAATCATGCTTCTTTAATTGATGCCGGCCAGCTTTGTGCTGCGCAGTTTTCACGTTATCTACATGTTGATATGGGTTCGCTTGAGGCTAAGTTAAGTCAATCTCAAGCGGATAAGACTTGCTTAGTCATGAGCGATAGCGTGTTCAGTATGGACGGGAATATTGCCCCTTTACCCGCTATGGCTGACTTATGCCTGCAACATCAGGCGCAGTTGGCTATAGATGATGCGCACGGCTTTGGTGTATTAGGCTTAACAGGTAGTGGTAGTCGTGAGCATTTTGCTTTAACGACAAGAGATATACCTATTATGATGGGTACACTGGGTAAGGCGGCAGGTGTGTCTGGTGCTTTTATTGCATCTTCGCATGAGATTATTGAGACTATTATTCAAAAGGCCCGCAGTTATATTTATACCACGGCATCACCACCCGCTATTGCTGAGGCTGCTCGTGTTTCTTTGCAGCTTATACAGCAGGAGTCGTGGCGTCGTGAAAAGTTACAAAGGAATATTGCCTTATTAAAAGCTGCAGCTCGCGAAAATGGTTGGCAACTGATGGTATCAGATACCGCTATTCAGCCCTTATTAATCGGTGACGACTAGAAAGCGATAACGATAAGTCAGCAGCTATATGAAAGAGGTTTACTCGTGCCGGCGATTAGACCGCCTACCGTGCCTAAAGGTACGGCTCGTCTCCGAATTACCTTGTCTAGCGAACACCAGGAAAAACACATCAGTCAGTTAGTCGGCGCTTTAATGTCGTTGGTCAAATAGGGCTTAAATTTACTTCACAGCGGCACTATCCTTATAGGCCTATAGAATAATAATAAGCTGGAAGAGAAATGGTTAATACCTTAAATCGCCTGATTATCAATTCGCTTGCCCTCGTTCTTATTGGCGGCTTGGCATTTGTATATTACGATGTAACGCATAAACAAGATCTGGTTTTACTGGATAATCAATATTCTAAACAAGCTAGCCAAGCGGCAGAAATTGTTGAAGAGCCAGCGATTGAGCTTGTTCAGGCAGGCACGATTAAGTCTTTGCGTGGAAAGGTATCTATTAAGTCACCTACTGGTGAAGAGAAGTCATTATCATCTGGGGACAGTGTTTCAGTAGGGGATTTAGTTAAAACGGGCAAGCAAACTAAGGCGCAGATAGAATTTTCTGATCAAAGTAAAATTACTTTATATGCAGATACACAATTAAAAATTGTTGATTACAGTTTTATAAAAGATAAGCCGGGGAAAAACATTGCTCAGTTATTAAAAGGGCAACTTCGAGTGGTATCTGGCTTGGTAGGTAAACGTAGTGGTGATATTTATCAGATGCGTTCGCATGTCGCGACTATTGGTATACGGGGTACAGAATACTCCTTACGTTTTTGCTATAAAGATGAGTGCTTACTTAATGGCGGGTTTATCGCACCTGGTTTATATATGGGGGTAATCGACGGTGAAATTATTGCAAGTAGCGACTCTGGCGATGTGATTATTAAAAAGGGCGAGTTGTACCATCAGGTGCGTAAAGATCAGGCGGCGGAACAAATTACGGTGCCAAAAGGTTTATTGGAGGATGGTGACTTAATTGCAGCGGCAAGTAAGCAAACCGATAAGCGTGAATGGATCTTGGAAAAAGTCCAATAAAAAGCATTTATAGACCTTAGTTGTAAAAGGCGCATAAGCGCCTTTTTTTATGTGAAAATAAGGCTACCAAAACAATGCAAAGTACGAGAAATTAGAATGGCCAATATTCGTCAATATAAAGACTTTACCCCTAATATACATGATAGCGCTTATATTGATGAAGCAGCTGTTGTTATTGGTGATGTAGAAATTGGTGAGAATAGTAGCGTATGGCCTTGCGTGGTAATACGTGGTGATATCCACCATATTAAAATTGGTCACCACACAAATATTCAAGACGGTTCTGTGTTGCATGTTACGCATGCTAGTGAATTTACGCCTGAGGGGCATCCCTTAACGGTTGGCAACTATGTGATTATTGGGCATAACGTAACTTTACATGGCTGTACGGTTCATGATCATAGTTTAGTCGGCATGAATGCAGTCGTGCTTGATGGGGCAGTTGTGGAGTCGCGTGTCTATGTCGCAGCGGGCAGTGTGGTTGGGCCGGGTAAAGTGCTTGAAAGTGGCTACTTATATCGAGGTAACCCTATCCGCCAAGCACGTGAGCTGACAGAAAAAGAGTTGGCTTTTCTCGACTATTCACCTATGCATTATGTGAAGCTGGGCGCTAACTTTGCTGCAGAGTACCAGCAAGAAGGTGACTAAACAATCTGGCTAAAAAGAAGAATTAGCCTCTTTAAGAAAGGCAATTTCTTCTTCTGTTGATTCACGGCCTAGAATTTTATTGCGATGTGGGTAGCGACCAAAGCGATCAATAATGGCCTTATGCTTAAGTTCATAGTCTAGATTTGTATCTATGTCGGTAAATAGCCCGACAGCAATTTCATGGATAGCCTTTGATTCACTGTGCATAAAAGGCATATAAACAAACATCTTTTCTTGATTGGTTAAGGCTTGGGTTGCACCGTTAGAAATCGCTTCTTGTGCTAATGTAATGGCTTGTGCATCTTGCGCAAATGATTCGGCTTTGCCACGAAATATATTACGAGAGAATTGGTCCAAAACTAAAATTTCAGCTAACCAGCCTCGCGGCTCTTCACGCCATTGGTAGCATTCGCCTTGTTTGGCGGCCGTATGAATATCTAAAAAACGCTCAGTAATTTTTTGATCGACTTCTGTATCTTTCATCCACCATTGTTCTGTAGTGAGTTCTTTGAACCAGAAATTAACAATTTTAGAATATTTCATATTGGATAACTCACATTTGATTAGCAGTAATTAAGTGTTAATTATATTAGAATAGCGCCTTTATCATAAAACTAATTTTAGGTTATCCGATGTTATATACTCACGATTCATGGTCACTGGACTTGCCCGAAGGCTGGCAGGTTGAAGATGAAGAAGAATGTACACTTATTTACCACCCTGAAGGTGTCGGTGCATTTCAAATTAGTGCTTTTCATAAAGAGAGCGGCGATATAACGGACGAAGACTTAATTGATTTCTCTGAAGGCGCTGATATTTTACCGGTTGAATTTGACCACCTAGAAGGCTTTGAAAATATAGAAGTAGAAGACGATGCACATATTAGTAACTGGTGGTTGCGCAAAGGTGCC
>JAHDBX010000142.1 GCA_020630145.1 Gammaproteobacteria bacterium
CGATATTTTTGAGTCTGCATCGTATAACGGTATATTAACGGGGTATGATGTTGCTATTTGTACTTTAGGTGTGGGTGAGCCGTCTAAAGTGAGCCGCGAAGACTTTGTGAATATTGATAAAACAGCGGTACTGACCTTTGCAAATGCGTGTAAAGCGGCTGGTGTGCGTCATTTTGAGTTATTGAGTTCGGTGGGTATCGATGCCAAGTCGCGGTCTTTTTTCTTGCGTACTAAAGGTGAGTTGGTGAATGACTTAAAAGCTTTAGGTTTTGAACGCTTGAGTATTTTCCAGCCGTCTATGATTTTAACGCCTACTAATCGCTATGGTTTGAGTCAAGCTATTACCTTAGCAGTATGGCCTAGGTTGTCGCCTTTATTTTTTGCTGGTTTGCGTCAGTTTCGAGGTATTCGTGTTGAAGATTTGGGGAGTGCTATGGCGCGAAATGCGATGAATAGTGGCAGTGGTGTAGAAATGCTGCGTTGGGATGATTTTACGCGTTTAAACGCTGGGCTGTAATTGCATATCAATATGTTCAACACCTGCATCGTCATAGGGTGCACCTAGGCTGTGAAAACCAAAACCTTGGTAAAATGTTTGCAGCTGGGTTTGTGCTGATAGTGTAATATTTTTATGCCTGCTTTCTTGATGGCACTTTTCTATGCATTTTTTTACAAGTGCCTTGCCTAGGCCTTGTTGACGATAGGCTTTGCTGACGACAATACGTCCGATGGCATAAGCTTGTTCTGCTTTATTGACTATACGTGCGTATGCAATGAGTTGTTGATTGTTATGAGCAAGCAGATGCAAAGCTTTAAGGTCATGCTTGTCGGCATCTTGGTATAGGCTGTTTTGTTCAAGCATAAATACGTCTTGACGCAAAGCCAATAAGGCGTGCATATCACGGCCACTAATGTCGTTAAAAAAAAGCCATTGCCACTTTATTGTCATAAGGTATGTTTTATCATCAAATAATATAACGGTCAGTCAAGTTTATGTTACTTTACGCTTACTTAAAACATAATGTTAAAGGAAATAAATATGCGTCACTTGTTTTTAATGGTTTTTTCTCTTATTACCTTCTTATTTACGAGCATAGCTTGGGCAGGTAGTTTTATTGTATTTGGTGATAGCATTAATGACAATGGAAATTTTAAGAGTGTTATTGAAGCGCAGGGTGGTGTTTTTCCCGCAGAAACTTTTGAGGGCCGGATCAGTAATGGTTTTGTAGCATTAGATATTACGGCGCAATTAGCAGGTGAAACTTTAGCGCCATCGTTATTTGCTTTTGGTCAGCAAGCGGGTGGTAATTATGCTTTTGCCAGTGCGCGAGCACGAGCAGCAGACGAACGACCGATTCATTTAGAGCAGCAGGTAGCAGCATTTTTATCAGCCAATAACGGTGTAGCAAATCCAGATAATACCTACGTCTTTTTTATTGGTGGCAATGATGTACTAGATGCATTTAGGTTAGATGATCAAGATACACGTCTTTATAAACGTTTTGGTAAAAGTAAAAGCTGTGGTCGTAGAATGAATAAGCACAGTGGTGAATATGCCATTATTAAAGCGGCTATAAAATCTATTGATAGTAATGTAGAGAAAATGATAGCAGCAGGTGCCACTAAAATTGTTGTTGCGAATGCTTTTGATATTAGTGACGTGCCAGATGTGATTGCAGTAGATGATGAAAGTAGTCGTAAAAAAGCGGCGCTTTTAGGCTGTAAGTTTAATCAAAAACTCGCTAAGAAAGTATCGGCTTTGCAAGACAAAACAGGTCAGCATATAGTGATGTTTGATTTTGCAAATACTGGTAAAACTATTTTGAAAAATAGCAAGGCTTTTGGTTTTACTAATGTGACTCAGGGTTGTTTAACACGTACTGATCTGGTTTATAGCACAAATAGTTATTGTGACCTTGCTACCGATATTGATAACTTTTTATTTTTTGATGGTTTGCATTTAAGTGCCGCCGCCCATGAGTATGTTGGCCGAGCTTTATATGCTGTGTTGCCTAGATAGTTAGTTGCTAAAGTATTGAAAGATTGTAATCAATGCGGTAAATGTTGTATTAAATACAGCGATGGCGGTTTATCAGCGACGCCAAGTGAAGTGGATGCTTGGGAGGAAAGTCGCCCTGATATTTTTAATTATGTGCAGGGCGGCGAAATTTGGATGGACCCTGAAACAGGCAAACGTTTGTTGCGCTGTCCATGGTTAGAAAAACGGCCAAATGAAGAAAAATATACCTGCAGCATTTATTATGACCGCCCTGAAGATTGTCGTTTGTATCCAGTCAGAGTAAGCGATATGCTGCGTGATGAATGTGAAATGTTGGAAGTAAAAGATGTTAAGGATTTAAAACGTGCACAAGAAATTTTAGATGATTTAATCGATTAACTTATCATTAAATTGATATTTATTGCTTTAATCCTTAGAACATGTGATGATCGGTTTTTGATCATATATTTAAGGAAGAATTATGGCTTCAAATCCTGTCAGTTTATCTATTCCCGCTAGTTCTCAAGGCGTTATTAATTGCTTATCTAATGCTGCTTATTATCAGCGAGTTTCACTTAGTTGGCCTGGTCATACGGTTGTTTTTTCTGGCACGGGTGAAGGCCAATCGATGAAAACAGCGAGTGGAGATGATGTTTATTCTATACCGCCAACCCCGGCCGCATTTACTATTAGCGCCACGTTTGAATATTCTAAATCTGGGTCTTCAGGGACCTTTCATAAGGCGAGTGTTAAAACACCTGTTGTAACTGATAAAGGTGGTTTTAATGTTATTGAAGTTACGTCGGAAGACAGTACAGATAATGATAACAATGATTCATATTTAACTATTGCGACTGTATCGAGCTAGCTTAATTTCAAGGAGAGTTTTTATGGGAAGCCAACTAAATTTACATGCGAAAGTTTACTATGATGACCCCAACGTTCACGGAGGCGATGAGTTTTATATTGATGTACCCGCTAGTTCTCATGTTGTTATTCCAGTGAGTGGTTCTTCTACTGGTTGGCGTTTTGACTCAGGTAGTGTGTGGGATCAGCAAACACCATTAGGTGGTTATTTGCATGTGTATGCAAAATTTAATAATTGCGTGCATCAGGGGTTTAGCGGCGCCGAATTAATCTTGTCTTCGGCGATTAGTTATTGGGGCTCAAAGCCAACGGGTTCTTATAGCCAAGAAGTATGGCAGGGTGAATTGACGGGTACGGCTTATAAAATAACAAGGGTAACGGTTTAGGTAATAGCCTTATTTGAGGGCTGCAAAAACATCGTCGGCCTCTTTAAGTCGTTTTACTTTGTTAAATAGCGCTACTGATTCTGGGTATTGCCGGTGTAAAAATACAAGCCATTGTTTTAAACGGTTGCCTACAAAACGCGGGTGTTTATTTTCGGTGTTGTGTAAGTAACGCGTAATCATATCAAGTATGGCTGGCCATGCCATGGCTTCATGAGTATTGCCACTTTGCTCGGCTTTAATTTTGGCGGCAAGGTCTGGGTGACTCATGGCACCTCGTCCTAGCATAATGTCGGTACAGCCACTTTCTTGTTTTGCACGATGTGAATCTGCAATATTCCATATCTCGCCATTAATAATAATCGGGATAGCATGTTGCTCGCGTACGCTTTTTACTAAGGACCAATGTGCGGGTGGTTTGTAATGATCGGTGCGTGTGCGTGCGTGTATGCATAATTCATTTGCGCCCGCCCTAACAATGTTATCCACGATATTGTCTAAGTAGTCGGCATTGTTAAAACCTAAGCGTATTTTAGCGGTAACGGGTATAGCGGGGTCAACGGCATCGCGTACGGCGGCTACAATATCACCTACGCGGCAAGGTTCGCGTAGTAGTGCGGAACCACCATCGCTATTGGTGACCGTTTTTGAAGGGCAACCAAAGTTTATATCTATACCGGGTGGTGATAGCTTTTGTGCACGAGCTGCATTTAAAGCCATGTACTTTGGACTACCGCCTAGTAATTGCAGGTATACAGGGATGCCTGCTGGTGTTGTACCGCCTTGTTCGAGTTCTGGAGAAAAACGAAAGTAGGTTTTATTGGGTAGCAGTTGGTCGGTAACGCGAACAAATTCGGTCACACAACGGTCATAGCCACCAATACGTGTGAGTACATCGCGCATTTCATAATCGACCACGCCTTCCATCGGCGCAAGGATAATACGCATAGCTATGAACGTATTTTAGGTAGTATGTTGATGCCTACCGACTTACCTAATTTCACAATAAGTGGAATGGTAATAAATGAGCCGGGAATAATTATGAGTGCACCTAGGCCAAGCGTTTTGAGAAAGTTACGGAAGTCTGCATTGGCTTGGTCCATTTCTTCCTGCGAGGCTTTACCGTTAATAAAGCGGTAATACACTTCTAGCATTTGTTGGACGGCGGTGGCTTCTAAGGCCAGTGCATTTTGTAGTGTGTTTAAATCTTGCTCGAGCATTTGTCCTGTAACGTGCGACAAGTGGCCGATATGTTGAAACAGTTGCTTGGTTTGCATTAGTGTTGAAGGGTTGACTATTTCTGCATGTGTTTCAGTCAGGTCTTTAAGGTGTTGGTTGAGTACCGAAGCACGGTGGCTTAAGTGTTTAACGACATTAAAGAAACTGTCCTGGTCTTGGCTTATGCGTTCTAGAAAAGCGTCTTCGTCGAATACCTCTATTTCTGAGTGTGCTAAAGCTATAACGGTCAAGCTGCGTGGACTTTGTTGCAACAGACCCATTTCACCGATGTATTCGCCGGGGTGCATGGTGGCAATATCTTGGTGACTATTATGCAAGGATTTTTTTGCTCTAAACTTACCGCTTTTAATTAAGCAAGCGAAGTGACTGTCTTGCCCTTCTAAAAATAAGGCTTTGCCTTTTTTTATGGTGTGTAAGCCATTGCTTAACTTAGTATTGGGTAAGGTTTTTGCATGGCGTGCACGTTCACGTTTATATATGCCTTTTTTAATAAATGTGAATGCCGAGCTGGCCAAGGTTAGCAAGCTACTTAATGGGTTGAAGGATAGTGTGGTTTTGTGCTCAGCAATTTGCTTGGCAACTTGCTCGCTAAGCATGGCAACGTTGTTAATGCGGTAGCTTAATGAGTGTAAGAGTTGCTGGCTTTTCTCGCGGTCCTGCGATATTTTTTTTATAAACGCGGTTTGCGGTAATTGTTCTAAGCTTGTGTCTTCTAGTGCGATGACGCTGGCGTTGCGACGCGTATTTTGTAATACGCCTAATTCGCCAACAAACTCGCCGCTTTTCACCTTGCCGAGTTCTACACGTTTTTTTTTGGCCGTACTATAGATAGCTAAGTGACCACTTTGAATGTAGTACACATAGTCGCTATTATCGCCTTCGTTAAAAAGTACGTCGCCCTTTTTAATGGTTATTTGTGTTGTTGTTTGTTCTGTGCTCATTTGGCGCGTATTTTATAGGTTTTTTATGTCTTAATGCTTTTGTTATTGCATTAATTTAAAAAATTAGAGGGTTTTGTTTGAACTTGGTTCAGATTTTTACTGGTTAGTATAGCGACCTAAAATGCGATGGCTTTAGGTCGCAAGCGTTGAGCTTGG
>JAHDBX010000143.1:0-1520 GCA_020630145.1 Gammaproteobacteria bacterium
AACATGGGGGCAATCGAATATAAAAGGTAAAAATTCAATCACCTCAATAGCAGAACATGCTTCAGCAATACATAAAGTCATAGAAAAAATAAATCAGGCGCGCAAACAAAAAATAATTGTAGTCGGCCATTCTTTTGGTGGTGCAGTTGCTACTTATATAGCCATACACTCTAAACAATATATCAAGCAACTCATAACCATTTCATCATTGTTCGATGCAAAACTCGCTGCTCCCCATTGGTATACTAGGTTCGGCAATATGCTAATGATAAAGATCACCTTACCTAAGCATTTAATCCGCGCTAATGATGAAGCCTTGGCAATCAAGCATGAATTAGAAATATTGCAGGCTAGCTTTAAGAACCTTCATATCCCTATTACCGCTATACACGGCAACGATGACAAAGTTGTTAACTATCAACACTTAGCATATGCAAAATCGCAGTTTTCTCACCTAGGCGAACAATGCCAATGTATGACTATCAAAAATGGCAAACACTTTATATTAAGAGAAAATAAAGCGGACATCATCAATCACATCAAAAATGCTGTCGCTAAGCATTAAGCTAATAAAGACATAGCACCATCAAATAGCAACTTTAAGCCAGACACGGCTAGGAGTACATGAACAATTTTAACAAATAAGCCTTGCTTAATAACAGCATGCAAGTAAAAACCGATAGCTACCCCAAGCAAAGCAACAGGCAATAAAAATAAACTTATCGTCAATGACTCAAAAGTAAACTGACCCACTATAAAATACAGTGGTACTTTCGCCACATTCATAAAAAAGAAAAATATACTATTTGTACCCACAAAAAAAGATTTATCCAAACCTTTATTAATCAAAAATATTTTGATTGGTGGACCACCTGCATGTGCAATAAAACTCATAAAGCCTGACAAAGCCCCTAAAAACAATACGACAAAACCGCTTTGCTTTTGAGATGCAGCTGCAACTGTTTGACGTCGGAAAAAGTATGCAACAGACACATAGAGTGCGAAAAAACCGATAAGAATTTTCATCATGTCGGCATTAACCCAGTTAAATACTGCCGTACCGATTGCCAAACCTACAAAAGCGCCCGGTACTAAAGCAATTACATATTCTTTAACCCAAGTATGTCTATACTTCCAAACGTTTGCTAGGTCTATAACAATTAATATCGGCAACATAATGGCTGCGGCAAACTGTGGTGCAACAAATAAAGAAATCGCTGGCACGGCCATTGCGCCAGCACCGCCTGCAAAACCACCTTTTGAAATGCCGGTTAATAACACTGCCGCAATACAAACAATATAAAATTCAAGACCCATTGGCGCTCCAGCGACAAATATAATTAATAGCTAAGCAATTCTTTAATAACAGCAGTAGCATAGCAACCTGCAGGCAAGTAAAAAGTAAGCACCAACTGGTCATATTCTTTATTACATTTATAATCAAGGCCTTGTGGAATAATACGCAATGCTCGACGTTCTGCCTGTAAACTGTGTTTATCTAAACCTTTGCATAAGTCTGC
>JAHDBX010000143.1:1530-4138 GCA_020630145.1 Gammaproteobacteria bacterium
CTAAGATTCCCCTTCCCGCTTCTACCACAAGTTGGTTTAACTGCTTATCACTCTGTTTACCATATAAGGGCCCTGTTATATGAATATCATTTTCTATAAATCGACGCTGGCAGGCTTCAACATCATCTACTACGAAGATACTCTGGCTACCATCGAGCATCATAATGTCATCGGGCAAAACGTTTAACCAACTTTTATCTTGAATACGTTTTTCTAATAGTTGATTAAATATTAAAGACCTTGCAGCTGATAACAACCATGTTTTTTCGGCTTTTTTAGGTTTATATTCACCAGTAAACCAAGCCTTCGCCTTGCTAATATTATTACCGTCAATACCAAAACGTTGTTCACCAAAATAATTAGGTACCCCTCGCTCAAGCAAACGGATTCTATTTGCTAATTGCGCTTGTAAGTCATCACTATTACCGTCATATCTCAAGTCACGGAGGGTTATTTGAAAATGATTCCCTTGCAACACACCACGTTTAATTTTGCGCGCATGTCGAACGGATTTCAAAATACGAAATTCATTATGCGCCATTGCAAGCCAGTCAGGTTCAGGTTTATTCACCATCCATACACTAAACCATTGCTGTGTAATAGCATGTCGGTCTTTAACGCCGGCAAAGCTCACATCACGAAGAGAGACATTGGCATAACGTGCTATTTGTTTCGCCACCCATTCAGTGTTCGCGCCGTTTTTTTCAACCCAAAGCAAGACATGCTCACCCTCACCCGAAGGTTCAAAACCCAGTTCCTCAGTGACACGAAAGTCTTTATTCTGCTGACGTAATACGCCTGTAATTCCCAAAGATGGGTAGGCCGTTATCATATGGGTGTATCCTGGATATTATCCTGGGTTTATGGGTTTACGCCGAATTACCTCGGGTTATAAGGCGAATTTCGACGGCCATTCGAACTAGTTGGCACTTTTTTACCTCGGCCTGTTTTACCTGAGCGTGCCTTGCCAGAACGAGACTGTCCATAGCCTGAGCCTGTATTTTTGGTGCCCCATTTACGCATGGTTTTAGGCAGTGGCGCTTCATATTTCAGCTCTACGCTTTCATAGAGCTCGGCCAGTTCTTTATCTTTCAAGAACTCTGTTTGCCCCTGCTTAATATTATTAGGCAATGATATACAGCCATATTTCACGCGCATTAAACGACTAACACGCAAGCCTTGTGACTCCCAGAGGCGACGTACCTCACGATTACGACCTTCTTTCAGTACGACACGATACCATTTATTAGCGCCTTCACCGCCTGAAAAGCTCACGTCATCAAACGCCGCTACGCCATCTTCCAACATAACGCCTTTGCGTAAATTGCGTAATATGTCTTCTGTCACGTCACCTAATACCCGTACGGCATAATGACGTTGCATTTCATATTTAGGATGCATAAGCCGATTAGCCAGTTCACCATCATTGGTAAATAACAACAAACCCGAGGTATTAATATCTAAACGGCCAACGGTAATCCAGCGACCACCTCTGATTTTAGGCAAGCTATCAAAAACGGTATTACGTTTTTCTGGGTCATTACGACTAACCACCTCACCTTCTGGTTTGTTATAAACAATCACCTTATTCGGTGTTTCTTTCTTACGAACAAGCACAAGTTTGCCATCAACTTTGATTTTATCAGTGTGTTCAACTTGCAAACCGAGTTCAGCCTTATGGCCATTTACCTCAATTCTGCCTTCGCGACTCCAACCTTCGATTTCACGGCGGGAACCCAAGCCTAAATTAGCTAATCTTTTTTGTAATCGTTCTTTCATACAACTATTATACCTGAGTTATAATTGCGGCTTAATTCTATTTATGGTTTGACGATGAAGTCTTTACATATTGCAATTTTAACCATCTCCGATTCACGCGAAATCGCCAATGATACATCTGGTCAATTTTTAGTTACAGCTGCAACAACAGCATCACATATTGTCAGCGACCGAAAAATTGTTAAAGATAATCGTTACCAGATACGCGCAACACTTTCTAATTGGCTAATTAGCGATACAGTTGACGTTATCATTTGCAATGGCGGCACGGGTTTAACCGGGCATGACGGTACGCCAGAAGCCATTGAACCTTTATTCGATAAAAAAATTGATGGCTTTGGTGAATTATTTCGCTTTTTCTCTATCGAACAAATAGGCGCTGCTACCGTACAATCACGCGCAACAGCAGGTGTAGCTAATGGCAAGTATATTTTTTGCTTACCTGGCTCCACAAGTGCTTGTGAATTGGCATGGGAGAAAATTTTACTTTCTCAACTCAATAGCAGTACTAAGCCCTGTAACTTCGCAAACCTCATTCCACGCCTTAAAGAATAATGACTCAACTACATAAACCCAAAAATGAACATGTTATTTTATTGCATGGCATTACAAAATCAGCTCGTATTATGCGCTTTTTAGAAAAGAACCTGCAAAATGCGGGTTTTATCACGCACAACATTAGCTACCCTTCTACAAGTTTTACTATAGAAACGTTAGCTCAACAAAAAATTGCAGCTGTTGTGAAACATGTATCACAACAAGCTCATAAGGTTCACTTTGTCACGCACTCTATGGGCGGCGTTGTTTTGCGAACTTACTTACAAGATTT
>JAHDBX010000143.1:4148-5525 GCA_020630145.1 Gammaproteobacteria bacterium
CAATTGATAATATTGCTCGCATAGTCATGCTTGCTCCACCCAACAAAGGTAGCGAAGTGACTCAATTTTTTAAAAATTGGCCTCCATACCTGTGGATATATGGCTCGGCTGGGCAACAGTTAGGCATAAAAGGCAAAGAGGCTATTTTTAAACAGTTACATGATGTCGACATTGAAACAGGCATTATTGCCGGCAACTGGACTTTTGAATTTTGGTTCCGTTGGCTGTTTAAAGGTGGCAACGATGGCAAAGTGTCAATTGATAGCACCAAGCTTGATAATATGCAGGATCATCTAATCGTTCCTTTTAGTCACGGTAATATCGTTCGTAGTCAATATGTTGCAAAGCAAAGCATTCGTTTTCTAAAGTTAGGTAAGTTTATTCATAAACGAGCAGGCACAAAAAAGCCCCGCTAAAATAGCGAGGCTTTTACATCTACCAATACGAAAACTTACGCTTTTTGTTTTCTGCTTAAAAACGCAAATAGACCTATTGCTAACAAAATAAATGGTGTTGGCTCTGGTACAGTCACAACTGTGTTTTGACCAGCACGGTCATACCAGCTTTGTGATTGGAATCCCCATGAATCTAGGCTGCCGTCACGATTAGTCACTGAAGTAGTACCCCATGTTGGGTGGAACCAAATACCCACTTGTGCACTAAATGGCTGTGAAGTACCGACTTGGCTATATGCATTTGCAACATTAACGGAGAAGCCACGTGTTGTACCTGTACTTGTTAAACCACTGAATGAATCCAGTAAAGGACCTTCTGTATAACTTAGGGCGTTATTAGCACCTGTATATGAATAAACCCAAAGTGAATCAGCTGTGAAGTCAGCATAGAAAATAGCTAAGCCATCAGTACCTTTAGGATTATCTGGGCCATCATTTAATACAACCCAAAAACCGTCTAATAAGTTACCGTCTTTAACTGCATTATCAACTTCCCACGTTAATACATTGCTTGAATCGTCATAGCGTGTAAATATTGAATCATATGTAGCATTATGAGAAGTACGGCCAAAAGTACCTGGGCCAGTGTTAAATTCATATACTGTAGCAAATGACGTTGGTACGTATGCCATTGCAGCTAAAGCCAGAACCTTTAATAGTTTCATGTTATTTTTTCTCCAAAGTTAAGATTTTTTCCTAGCGCCAATAATAAAGCAATACTCACGCCAACAATGTAAACCTTTGTTTCTTATGGATTTTTCTAATTACTTAACAATAATCATGTAAACCTTTCCGACAAATCGAGCTTTTTTGTAAACAAACTCGACAAACCAGCAAGCAGCACTATCTTAGTGCGTCACTACGGACTCTTCTGCAACTTCTTCTGCAACTTCTTCTGCAACTTCTTCTGCAACTTCTTCTG
>JAHDBX010000144.1 GCA_020630145.1 Gammaproteobacteria bacterium
CGACGGGTTGTCCAAGGCTATTTAGAATATTTACAACAGGCTCGCAGAGCTTATCTATTTTATTGATCATTATTGTCTCCAGTTTGGGTGTTAGTTTGTAAGTAACAGTCGTTAAGTAAACCGACTTGTATTATTTTTTGTAAACTTGCATTAATATCAAACTCATGTTCTTGCACGGTTTTTTCATAGGCCGTGGCTAGGGAGTAACCTTCGGCTAAACTTTCTATAAAAGTTACCTCACTATCACTGAGTAAATGCATGGCGATACCATTATCGGTACGCAGCATTAATATGTTCTGAGCGCCGTCATCCAGGTCAACGCTTAGCTTACTGTCAGCGTCAGGTTGGCTAACTTGCCAGATATCGAGTATTGGGTAGTCGGATTGTATTAATGCGCTGGCTTCTATAAGGCTAAAAAAAAGCTGATCGTAGTCTTCGGGCTTTGCTGCGGCAAGTTTATTAATATCAAAAGGCGTATGGTCTGCTGCATGGTAAACCTGGTGCCAGCGCCACTCTAGCCGTGCGACATCAGGCAGGTAGGGTAATGATTCTGCTGCTGGAAAGTGACTAATAAAGTCTGCAAAGTTTTCACCATAATTGCGTAAGTCACCGCTATGCGATGGGTTGAGTGGAATATAGTGATGAACTAAAGCATTAAAAAAATCTTCGCCAACGATAGATAATACGGTTGGGTAGACTAGTTCTAAGTCGCTTTTTAATATGTTTAATGTGTTATTTCTATAGATGCCTAATATATCTTTGCCTTGCAAGTCGGCACGCGTCTGAATGAAGTTAGGTAAGGCATTATCTGCTTGTTGGTATACATAGTCTGCAAATTGACTTTGTAACTCTTGTAAGTTGAGTTGATTAGGCTGCGACATGGCCGGCACTCTGGTTTATAAATTGTTGCGCTTTGTTTGCTTCGCCTATGAGTACGTCTAAGCTTGGAATATCAGTATCCCATTCTATTAAAGTGGGTGTCGCGCCAAAGCGTTGCAAGGCTTGTTGATAAAGCTGCCATACCTCATCGCAAGGAGCATGTGCATGTGTATCAATAAGTGTATGGCCAACATTGTCAAAGCCTGCCAAGTGCATTTCTTTAACGCTTTCTACGGGTATAGCACTTAAATAGTCGTTTGCGTTGAAATTATGATTGATCGCACTAACATAAATATTATTGATATCTAATAATATGCCGCAGCCACTTTTCTGGCTAACCGCATGTAAAAATTCCCATTCGGGCATTGTCGAATGACTAAACTCTAAATAACTAGAGACATTTTCTATAATGATTTGGCGGCCCAATGCATTTTGAAATTCGTCTATATGCTCGCTTATATGTTTGATAGCTTCTTCTGTATAAGGCAGTGGCAATAAGTCATTAAGGTGTCGCCCGTTAGTTGCGCCCCAGCACAAGTGTTCAGAAACAAGGTCTGGTTGGTAGCGGTCTACGGTTTGTTTAATTTTTTCTACATGTGTTTTGTTTAAGGCGTCGGCAGAACCTAGTGATAGGCCGACCCCATGTAAACTTAAAGGGTATTCAGATCGAATGACGTCTAAATATTGGTGTGGTAAGCCACCATCGCCAAAAAAATTTTCTGTGTGAGTTTCTAACCAATTAATAGCCGGTTTTTCTGTGGCTATTTGGTGATAGTGTTGAGCCCTTAAACCAATCCCCGCTTGAGCGGGGATTGGTAAATTGGGATAGTCTGTTTTTGACATACTATTTTGCTATGGGTTATTAAGCCTTAACAACACCACCAGCGATTTTGGCGCAAGTGCCTTTAGGTACAAATACCCATTCTTCTGGGTGGTTGTCTACTTTAGCTTGTCCAGCACATGAGTGAGTGCTTGTGCCGCAGTCATTTTGGCCTGCTTTAACGATACCCATACATTTTTCACCTTTAGGGCCAGCTACTGCATCAGTTGATGCTAATACGCCTACAGTTAAAACACTAGCTACAGCAGAAGCGATTAATAAGTTTTTGTTCATTGTTTACATCCTCGGTCTTTATTAATTTAAATAAATGTATTTAGCCACATGGCCTTCACAAGTAAAGACTGGTGATCTTTGCATAAGTTCATCTATTTTGCCGGTTTCATACAATTCCTTGTACTTAAGGCTAAAAGTGTGAACTTCGTCAAAATAATCACCGCTTGTTATTTTCCTAGAGGTTTTAATACCACTAGTAATCTAGGTAACAATATCAGATTAGCGAGTAATGCTGCAAACATTGCTAGTGCTGTTAATAGGCCAAAGTAAATAGTGGGCGTAAAACTTGACAACACTAATATTGAAAATCCAGCTATAACCGTCAAATTTGTGAAGTATATGCCCTTGCCAATGGTGGCATGGCTGCGAAATACGCAAGCGTCATAATCTTGGTCTTTTTGATATTCAATTTTATAACGCACAATATAATGAATGGCATTGTCTACGCCAATACCAACCGCGATGGCGGCAATGGTAATTGACATTAAGTCGAGCGGTAAGCCTATCCAGCCCATTAGCCCTATAACAAAAGCGGCTGCAAAAATATTTGGCAATATTGCGACTATTGATAAACGCCATGAGCGGAACAGAATCATAAACATGATTAAGATTGCGAGCATAACAACGCCCATGGTTTTTATTTGCGAATCAAATAAACTTTGCAACATATTGTTATACAACACGACCATATTGCTAAGGCGGTATTGGTCTTTTTCGAAACCAAACTTGTCGTGTAAGTCGGTATTGAGTTTTTCGATTAACTCATTTCTACGTAAGCTAGGGTCGGAGTCGATTAAACGCATACTAATTCTAACTTCATTACCGTCTTCAGTTACGTAAGGGTCAAATAAAGGTTCTTTTATTGCAGGGGGCAGTTTGGCGCGTAAAACTTGTAGTTCAATATCATTGAGTGAGTTGCCGTCGTTAATGATTTCCACCATGCGTATACCCGTGGTTAAGGACAGCACTTTACCTATTTGTGGCAGGTCGTTTAAATAGTCATGCACGCTGGCAAGACGGTTAAGCGCATTTTCATTGAACCAATAATTAGGTGCAGTTAGAACAGTGTTTTCTTGTTCTTCGTAATCACCTTCTAGTAAATCAAAATCATCATCTTCTGTTGAGGACAGGTCTTCATCAAAAATTGCATCGAGTTCATCGGCTTCGCTTAGCGCTTCTGGTGCACTTTCCATCGCGGCGATAAAACTGCTGTCGGGTTTGATAATGATATCGAGGGGGGTAGTACCGCCAAGTTCGCTATCAATTAGGTACATGCCTTTATATATTTCAGTGCTTTCTTTGAAGTAGTCAATAAATCGATTTTCTACTTCTAGTTTGCTAATGCCAATAATGGAAAAAATAGCCAGTATTAATGAAGTGCTTAGTATGCCTTTGCTAAAGCGCTTGGTAAAACTTGCTATACCTGCAGATATTGCATTTGTAATGGTTTGGCTGTCGGCTTTGCGTTTGACGTTTAAGAAGCTAGCAAGTGCGGGGAATAATATAAAAGACAGACTGAAGGCCACACAAATTCCTACGACCATTGTGAAACCAAAATCAATAACGGGGCGAATGCCGCTAAACACTAATGATAGAAATGCCACGATAGTTGTGATTGATGTATAGAAGCAGGGCTTGGCCATTTGTTCTACGGTTGTTGTTATTAATGTTTTCTGTGACCAATCCGGGTTAAGTTGGTTGAGTTCACGATAGCGTACGATTAAATGAATTGTTAATGACATCGTCATAATGAGTAACAATGACGTGAAGTTAGACGATATAACGGTAATAGGCCAACCCAGTAAACCCACTAAACCTACCATAGCAAAGACCGATACAAAGCAGCATAGCATTGGCAATATAACCCAACGAGCTTGACGGAAAATAAAGGCAAGCGTCACAATTAAAAATAATAAAATGGCTACGCCGAATACTTTGATGTCCCGGCTGACAAAGTCAGTCATATCAGATGCGATCATGGCAATGCCGCCTAAATACATAGGGCCATGGCCTTGGTATTTACTCATGACTTCGCGAACGTTTTGGATAAGCCGTTTTTGTTGTTGTTGGTTTTTATTGCTGGCTGCGGTATATGCCGCTTCAGCTTGTGCTAGTGCAGTTTGCTCTTCAGTTGTCAGGGTGTTTGCCCATTTCTTTTCGCGCAATGCGTCACGCGCAACTAGTTTGCTACGCAGGTCTTCGTCAACAGACAAAGACAGTTGCATGGCCATGGTTTTGCCATTTGGGCTCATGAGTAGGTTTTTGTATAAAGGGCTGCTGGTAAATTCTTTCAGGGCAAGGTTTTCATCTACACCCAGTGTGCGTAATGTGCGTACGCCTGAGTCCAGTTCTGTGAACGACACACGTGGACTGTCGATAAGCGGCACGTTTAAAATATTGAGCATGGAATCAATGCCGTCGATCTTTTCTAAATCGGCTTGCATATCGGCTACGCGTTTTAATACCGTTTCGCTTAATATGGCTTCATCCGGGCGGTAGGCGATAAACAAAAAATCGCCTCCCGGATAGCGTCGGGACACTTGGCGAAAATAGTTTAAGTCGTCATCGTTTTCAAGTATTAAGGAGTCAGCGGATGCGTCTAGTCTAAATTTACTCGCTTGTAGTGCGGCTAAGATAGACAATATCAAAATCAGCGATATACCTGCCCATGGTTTATCGAAGACAAAAAGTTTATATAAAGAATAAAGACGCTGCAGCATAGCTCATCCAGAAGTGAATACAAAAGTATGAGGTTAATGCAAGTAAAGGGTAAAAGTCTATGTTTTAAAGACTTTTGTTTGTTTTTCTTGGTGCTATAAACAAAAAAGCCTGATTAATGTAATCAGGCTTCTTATTATTTTTGTCGGACCGTATTAGGCGCGACGACGTCTCGCTAGGAATAAACCAGCTAAAGACATAAGCAATAGAGCAAGTGGTGCAGGCTCTGTAACACTTGCAACAACAGTGCTTAGGTTGGTTGCATCAAATACGCTGTAGTACTTAGTGCCGTATTTAGTGTTTCTGCCGCCCCATAACCAAACACCTACTGTATCGCCGTATAGGCCGCCAGTATTGCCCGCATTAATTAATGAGCTAGTCAGGTCAGCAGAGAACGAGTAGCTGTTATTTGTGCCAAAAGTTGCATCAAACGATGAAATATCGCTGATATTAATGAAGTTACCTTGCTGGTAGCCAGATGTGTAATCATTATTATACCAGTCCATCCAGATCTCAACATCGGTTGCTACAGGCATAGGACCATTTGAGATAACGATACGTAGGAAGTCAAAATCTTTCTTCTTGTCTTTGCCTTTCCAGTTTAAGGTCTCATATTGCGTCAAGTTAAAGTTAAAAGCGTCAGTTTGGTCATCATATGTCATGCTTAGATCTGAAAGCACATTACCTTGAATAGCGTTAAAGCCTTGGTTTTCATAGGTAAATACTGTCGCTTGAGCGCTAAAAGCAACTGCTAGTAATAGGATTGACGAGATTATTTTTTTCATTTTTACATCCAAAAAATCAAT
>JAHDBX010000145.1 GCA_020630145.1 Gammaproteobacteria bacterium
CTTCTCTTCAGCTTTTGCAACGGGTACTGGCTTTTCGTCAGTTTTAGGTTTGTCTACTGAAGCCGTTTCTATTTTTTCTACCTTGGGCGGTTTCACGGCTTCAATCGGCTTTTTAGCATCCGCAGCTTTGGCAGGTGTATCACTCTGTGCTGTTGAACTTGGCTCAGGTTTAGCATTTTGTGTAGCTGTTGCAGCAGGCGTTTCTGCTTTTGTTTGCTTCACTGTCTCGCTAGGCTTCTCTGCTGTTTTTGCTTTAGGTGCTGTTTCAGCTTCGGCCTGTTTCTCATCTACTTTGCTTTGAGTAGGCTTAGCAGTATTATTATCTAGTTTTTGGTTGCTATGCTCGTTCTGCTTGTTCTGAGTTTGAGGCTTGCTTTGCTTGTCAGCAGAAGACTCTGCGCTTTTATCTTGTTTAGCTGCTGCATTATTATTTGAAGGCGCTTTATTGGCAGCTGGTTTATTATTTTCTGAAGATGCTTGCTTATTGTTAGGCTGCTTATTGGCAGTTTTATTGCCAATATTATCTGTTTTGGCCTTATCAGCATTTGGAGCCGCTGTATTGCCATTGGCATCAGCATTTTTATTTCTGTCACCAGAACGGTTACGGTTCCTATTACGATTGTTGCGATTGTTGCGTTTTGGCTTATTGGTCTCGTGCTCACTATCGTTCTGTTTGCTATCAACAACTTTTTCTTCGTGCTTGTTTTGCTTTTCTTTATTGTTTCGGTTTTGTTGATTGCTTCTAGAGCGGTTGTTTTGCTCATTACGATTACTACTGCCGGAACGGTTGTTTCGGTTATTGTTGTTACGGTTTCTATTGTTACGGTTGTTGTTATTACGTTTTGCTTGTTTTTTTTGCGCAGGCTTGGTTGAACCATCACCAAACAAAGCGATTAATATACGTTTTAATAAACCTACTTTGTTTTTGTTTGGGGCAGGCCTACCAGGGCCAATATTCTTAACAGCAGGCTCTTCTTTGCGGCTTTTTTGCTTTTCTTCGCTGCTAGCGTAGCTTTGTGGCTCAACGGCTTTGGCCATTTCATAGCTTGGAGCGGCATCTGTCTCATTTGTATCATTAACGCGGAAGCGTTCAACATGGTAGTGAGGCGTTTCCATGTCTACATTAGGTATTAATACAATATCTACAGAATTGCGTGACTCGATATCGTTAATCGATTCTCGTTTTTCGTTCATTAGGAATGTCGCAACGGATGTAGGGACTTGCGAAACCACTTTGCCCGTGTTTTCTTTCATTGCTTCTTCTTCTACTATACGCAATACAGATAGAGCTAGTGACTCAACACCACGGATAGTGCCATGTCCTTCGCAACGAGGGCAAACCATTTGGCTTGACTCGCCTAATGATGGGCGCAAGCGTTGACGAGACATTTCCAGTAAACCGAACTGTGATATACGTCCAACTTGTACTCGAGCGCGATCAATTTGTAATGCATCACGTACCCGGTTTTCTACATCGCGTTGATGCTTGTTACTGTTCATGTCGATGAAGTCGATAACAACTAAGCCACCCAAATCACGAATACGTAATTGGCGTGCTATTTCATCAGCCGCTTCAAGATTGGTATTAAATGCGGTGTCTTCAATGTCAGTACCTTTAGTTGCTCTGGCAGAGTTAATATCAATTGCCGTCATTGCTTCTGTGTGATCAATAACTATTGAGCCACCTGAGGGTAGGGTAACTTCACGGTTAAAGGCTGATTCTATTTGTGATTCTATTTGGAAACGACTAAATAATGGAATTTTATCTTCGTACATCTTCAGTTTACGCGCATCGTTTGGCATAACCTGATTCATGAAGTTTTGTGCTTGGGTGAATATAGATTCTTCATCGATTAAGATTTCACCAATATCTGCACGATAGTGGTCGCGTAGGGCGCGAATAATGACATTACTTTCTTGGTAGATTAAAAACGGTGCATCACGTTTTTCACTGGCTTCGCTAATAACGCCCCAAAGTTGCAGAAGGTAGTCTAAATCCCATTGTAGTTCTTCAGCTGAACGACCAACACCTGCTGTACGAACAATAACGCCCGTATCCTTCGGTATTTCAATTTGAGCCAAAGCTTCGCGTATTTCAGCGCGTTCATCAGCAGCAATGCGTCTAGATACACCGCCAGCGCGGCCATCTGTAGGCATAAGTACTAAGTAACGACCCGCTAGGCTAATTTTGGTAGTAAGAGCCGCACCTTTGTTGCCACGCTCTTCTTTTTCTACTTGTATAAGTAATTCTTGTCCAGACTTTATTGCTTTGCGTAAATCAATGCGGCCACGTTCGTCAATTGACCCCGGTGCGCAATAATCTTTAGATATTTCTTTAGCCGGTAAAAAGCCGTGTCTTTCAGCGCCATAATCAACGAATACAGCTTCTAAACTGGGTTCAACGCGAGTGACTTTAGCTTTGTATATATTAGATTTTTTTTGTTCTTTGGAAGGGGTTTCTATATCAAGGTCGCCTAGACGTTGCCCGTCGACCATAGCAACACGCAATTCTTCTTGCTGTGTGCCGTTAATTAGCATTCTTTTCATTGTGTATCCTAAATTGTGGATACCCAAGAACTACTGATCACGTATGTCTATTCGGTACGTATTACCTTTGAGTCTATACGCGAGGTGTTATGCTATTGCATAATATGTTTTTAATTTGTCACTTTAATGGTACCGCTGCTTCAGCAGTACCTGAAATAAATTCAAATATTCAGTAAATTCTTAGGTATCGTGTATGTTTAACCGTTTCTCATCTGTTTAACGGCTACCTAATGGACAGTGGTGTCAGCACCGGCCCTCATTAATAATTTCGCAACTTATTGAATTTTAAGGGGAAAATAAATAAAATGATTACCGCCTTGGCGAATAATGCTAATGTTCCCAGTTAAAAAGCCTGTTTCTATTGCTATTTACCCATACACTATAGCAACCTTATGCGCATACAGCAATCGATCTCTAATTATATTAAAAAACAATGACATAGAATTGGTATTCATTAAAAAATCATGACGCTTATTACCGATAAAACCTTCTCTAAAGTGCAGTATGTAACCATTGATGAGAACCGTCATGACCAGCGCATTGATAATTTTCTATTGTTTATGTTGAAAAGCGTGCCTAAGTCACATGTTTATCGTATTTTGCGAAAAGGTGAGGTGAGGGTAAATAAGAAGCGCATTAAAGCCAACTATCGATTGCAGCAAGGGGATGTGTTACGTGTACCGCCTATACGCGTTGCTGAGCGCCAAAACCATGTATTACAAGTTGATGAAAAAATAAAGCGCTTAATTCGGCAGCTTTGCAAAGGTATTCTGTATCAAGATGATAATCTTATTATTATAAACAAGCCTGACGGCCTGGCTGTGCATAGCGGTACGAATGTGCCCTTTGGTCTGATAGAAGTACTGAAAAGTGACTTCACTTTAAAAGATGTGCCTGAGGCAAGTACTTTTTATGATGCGAGAGAGCATCTGGAGTTAGTCCATCGCCTAGATCAAGGTACGAGTGGTTGCTTAATGATCGCTAAAAATAGAAAGTCATTATTGAATTTACAAGCCATTGTTAAGGCTAGAGATATAGAGAAACATTATATTTGCTTGTTGAAAGGCAATATCGCTAAGGATCATTTTACTGTTAATGCCGCTCTTCTGGCCGATGTAGAGATTAGTGGTGAAAAGATGGTGGTTGTCGATAATGAGCAAGGCAAATCATCTATATCGGAGTTTACAGTTCTACAGCGCTTCAATGATAGCACCTTGGTTAAGGTTAATTTAATTACGGGTCGTAAACATCAAATACGTGTGCATACTCGTCACATTGGGCACGCTATAATTGGTGATCAAAAGTATGGCGATAAAAATGTAAATGCTATCTATAAAGAAAAAGGTTTGAAACGCTTATTTTTACATGCACAATCATTACTTGTGCCAACAACAGAGAAAAAAATATGCGTTCAAGCTGAATTACCAGATAATTTAGCAGTCGTATTAAAAAAATTAACATAAGTACAAAGAGGTTCACTATGGCATGTAAGTGCCTAATATTTGATTGGGATGGCACATTAATCGATTCTGCCGCTCGTATAGTCGCTTGTTTACGCAGTGCTGCTGCAGAAATGCATTTACCTGATTTATCGGATGATAAACTACGCTATGTAATTGGTTTATCCTTAAATGCCGCGGTTGATTTTTTGTATGCTGATCATGAAGTTGATTTAGAGACGAGGCAGCAATATGGACAAGCCTATAAAGATCACTTTTTGTACAAAAACAAAGATCCTGTTGTACTTTTTGATGAAGTAGAAAACATGCTGCGTGATTGGCAACAACAAGGCTACCTGCTTGCAGTTGCAACAGGTAAAAGCCGTGTTGGTTTGCAACGGGATTTTAATGAATTTAATTTAGCCTCATACTTTGATGTAACAAAAACGGCTGATGAAACAGCGTCTAAACCTGACCCACTTATGCTACGAGAAATTTTACTCGAGTTAGATTTGAAAGCTGATGAAGCAATGATGATTGGTGATACAAGTTTTGATATTAGTATGGGACAGGCTATAAATATGCCTACAGTAGGTTTGGCACAAGGTGCACACCCAAAAGATACCTTGGCAAAAAGCAAACCCGATGTGTTGTTAGATAGCATTGGTATGTTGCCTAATTGGTTGGCGGAAAAAAATACACTTTTAAGGAGTTCCTAGTGGAAGAAAACAATGATCGCAATATAGTCGAGCAAGCAGGTAGTGAGCAGGCTAGCAAGGCTGTGAATACTCGTGATGATGTGATTAATAAGGTGGCTATGGCCGCTATTGTTGAGCAACGTAAAGCGCGCCGATGGAGTATCTTGTGGAAAACACTGACGTTTGTTTATATTACCTTCTTTTTATTTACGTTGATTGGTTTGGCCGGTGCAAGTAAAGGTTTTGTAAGTAATGCAGTAAAAAAAGGCAAAGAAGGTAAGCATACGGCTGTCATTGATTTAAATGGCGTTATAGCCAGTAACAGTTATGCAAGTGCTGACATCATGATTAAAGGCTTGCAGCGAGCTTTTAAAGATAAAGATACGGCTGGTGTTATTTTACGTATTAATAGTCCAGGTGGTAGTCCTGTTCAATCTGCACAGATATACGACGAAATGCAACGATTACGGCTTAAATACCCAGGTATTCCATTGCATGCTGTTATAGATGATATTGGCGCTTCAGGCGGTTATTTTGTTGCCGCAGGCGCAGAAAAAATATATGCAAATAAAGCCAGTTTAGTTGGGTCAATTGGTGTCATTATGGGGGGCTTTGGTTTTGTTGATACTATGAAAAAGCTAGGGGTTGAGCGACGTGTTTTAACAGCCGGAGAAAGTAAAGCATTAGCGGATCCTTTTTCGCCAGAAAATAAAGAGACAACAGCACATTTAAAAGCCATGTTAAATGAAGTGCATCAGCAATTTATTACTGCCGTTAAAACTGGACGAGCCGGTAAATTGGTGGATGATACCTCTATTTTTAGTGGCTTAATT
>JAHDBX010000146.1:0-4376 GCA_020630145.1 Gammaproteobacteria bacterium
ATGATTGGAAAGATAAGAAAAAACGATAGTGCTATTTTACGTTTTAAACAATTAGGCTTTTCAGAGTTAGGTTGGCTGCTGGCTATAGTTATATTAATTATACTCAGCAGCTCAACATTTTATGTTTATCAATTATTATCGTTAACGTCTGCAAACCACCGTTCTGCACGTATCTTTGAGCAATCACTCATTGCATCAATTAATCAATTTGAATATTTACCCGCATTGTTAACAAAAGACGATGCCGTACTTGAATTGTTGGATTCACCTCAGCTATCACATACAAAATTGAGCGAGAAACTAGCATTTATCTCTACTCGGTCTGGTGCAGATGATATTTTTATACAAGATATCAATGGTACCGTTGTTGCTACAAGTAATTACCAGCAAGTTAGTCATAATTTTTATGGAAAAAACTATAGTTTTAGGCCTTACTTTAAGAAAGCAAAAGCTGAACGTAAGAGGCAATTCTATTTTGCTAAAGGTGCTACAACGGGTATTCCAGGTTTCTTTATCTCGGCGCCAGTACTGGTTGGTGGTCGCGTTTTAGGTGTTGTCGTTGTTAAATTAGAATTGTCTAAATGGGAAAAGAACTGGCGAGACTCGAAAGATTCTGTGCTGGTGGCAGATGAAAATGGGGTCATTATTCTTAGCTCGGAAGAAAACTGGCGTTATAAGCTTGTAAACAAACCTTCAGATAGCAAGTTGGCAGAAATCTATAGTAACAAACAATTTCCAAACGAAAAACATGTACCGCTTTACTCTAGTTCCTTAGCGTTAAATATTTTACGTGTAGGTGAGTCGCGTTACTGGACTATAGAAGATGCATCTTATTTAGTGAGTAATTTTGCAATTAGAGATACAGAATGGACGATGTACCACCTTGTAAATTACAAGAAATTACTTTATTCAGTCTTTATCTTTTTTCTAATAGTGGGTTTGCTTGGTTTTTTCTTATACTTATTTATACGAGAAAGAAAAAATAAGCTCGAACTTAAGCGTAAAGCGGATTTGGTGGAGGCACAACGCCGGGATGATTTGCAAACGTTAATAGATAATATTCATATCGGTGTATTGGTATTTGATCAAGCGGGCAATATTGCATCTATGAATCAACACGCTGAACAACTACTACTGTCTGGTGAAGCTTTTCAAGCTAAAGATGACAATATAACTATTAATAAGCTAATTGGCATTGATACTAGAAACAATGGCTTTGATAGCTATTTGCTTGGAGATATTGCGATTCCTGCTTATCATGAAACAGAAGCTAGTGTGATGGTTTCTGGGTCAATCTCACCTATGAAAATTCCCGTTATGTTTGCAGTAGTAAAAATTAACTTTGCAGATAAAGAAGGTTACTTGATGACCTTAATTAATATAGCGAGGAGAAAACAGGTTGAGCAAGAATTACTAAAAGTTAATGAATCCTTGGAAGAAAAAGTTGAGGAACGCACACAAGAGCTAAAAGACACTCAAGCTGAGTTAATGCAAAAGAATAAGGCAGTGGCTTTAGGTAATATGGCGGCTACTATTGTGCATGAACTAAGCCAGCCTTTAGCTGCAATTAATAGTTCAGTTGCAGCAATACAAAGCAAGGCTGAACGTAGTAATTGGTCTGGTGTAGGTGAGTCTGTAGGACGCCTTATTCCGCTTAGTAAAAAAATGAATGGTGTAATTAAATTACTTAAATACTTTAGTTATGAAGATACCGCAATGGTTGAAGAAGTTACATTGTCATCAATATTTACTCAAGCCTTAGAAGTTTTGAAAGATCAAATGTACGAAAGAAAAATCACAGTAAACATTAGTGATGAATATGAAAATGTTCTTGTGAAAGTCAGTCCATTAAAAATAGACTTGGCTATTTCTAATTTATTAAAGAATGCAATCGATGCTGTAGAGCATGTGGAAAAACCCGTTATATCAATAATGACAGAGAAAAAAAATAATATGATTGTTTTGTCTGTTGAAGATAATGGTGGCGGTGTTCAAGAAAAAATTATGAAGCAGTTGTTTAATCCCTACTTTACGACTAAAGAGGTAGGTAAAGGTATGGGTTTAGGTTTATCCATTACGTATGAAATTATACAGCAGCATGATGGCAGTATATCAGCGATTAATACTGAGCGTGGTGCTCGCTTTACTTTAGCGTTACCAATATTTAGCCCTATTGTGAAAAACAGCTAGGCATTTAAAATTTATAAAATTTGGGTGTAAAAGATTAATGAATAATAAAAGAACTGAATCATTAATAGACTCAGAGTTTTCTTCAAATGAAGAAATACAAGTGATTATTATTGATGATGATAAAGATGTGCGTGTTAATACCTTAGACTTATTGTCTACAGAGTTTGAAAAAATCAGTGCATATGCATCACCCAATGATGTTTTGCCACTAATAAAAGTGCATGCGCCTATGGTTATTTTAACGGATTTACGTATGCCAGATGCAGATGGTTTTGAGTTTGCAAAACAAGTAAAGTCTATAGATCCGGAGTTACCGATAATATTGATGACAGGGTATGGTGATATTTCCATTGCTGTTGATGCCGTTAAACAAGGCGCACATGATTTTATCGAAAAACCTTTTGATACTGATCATTTACTGCAAACTTTAAAAAGAGCGGTAGAAAAGCGCAAGCTAACTTTATCTTTGCATGATGTGCGTCGTGAGTTACAAAGTGTTAACTCAATCGAATCTAAAATCATTGGTCAATGCCCTGCAATTAAGCATTTAAAAAAGCAAATCGTTGAATTGGCACCCATGGACATACCAGTTATGATTTATGGTGATACTGGGGTGGGCAAAGAGCTCGTTGCGCGTAGCTTACACGATTTCAGTCCGCGTGCGAAAGGCCGGTTTGTTGCTTTAAATTGCGCTGCTATTCCTGAGCAACTAGCTGAAGCAGAGTTATTTGGCTATGAAAAGGGTGCCTTTACGGATGCTAGTATGGCAAGAGTGGGTAAGCTGCAACATGCAACAGATGGCACATTGTTTTTAGATGAAGTTGAGAGTTTGTCATTAACTACACAGGCCAAGTTACTGCGCGCATTGTCTGATCAGGTTATTACACCTTTAGGTTCGAATAAAGATATTCCAATAAATTGCCGTGTTATATCAGCCAGTAAAGATGAGTTACGAAACAATGTACATTTCCGACAAGATTTGTTTTTTCGTTTACAAGTAGCAGAGTTGCGTATTCCTGCGCTGCGAGATAGGTCAGAAGATATTCTTACTTTGTTCGAGTTCTTTGCTAATCAGCAGTGTGAACATTTTGGCACTCACTATAAAGTTGCTAATAATCATACGCGGCAGATATTGCTGCAATATGAGTGGCCAGGAAATGTAAGAGAGTTGGTTAATGTAGCAACACGTTATGCTATACGACATTGTAGGGATATTGAGGTATCGATAGAGTCTGATATGCAAAATATGTTTGATTCAAATATTAAAGATTCTTTGAAAGAAATGGTGCAAGCATACGAAGAAAAGTTAATAAGAGGCAAGTTAATTCAGCATCAAGGCAAAGTCAGTGCAGTGTTAGATGACCTGTGCATAGAACGCCGCTCTTTCAACCAAAAGCTCAAGCGTTATGGGATTTCTACCACAGACTATCGCTCTAATAGTTGATATTTACAAAAATAACGAATATATTGCCTTCCGGTTAGTGAGTTACGAAAAAGGAACCTGTCGGAAGATGGTGCTTTAAGGGCATTAGTTACTCACCTTTACATTATTGTTGTCAAATTTTTGTATAGATTGTATGTATAGCAAGATTTTTTTAATTATCTCAACTTTAGTGGTGTTAGCAGCATGCTCGACAACACCTAAAAAAACGGAGTGGCCGGTTGATATGCCGCCGCTTAGCTATTTTAAAGACTATTATCGTAAAGACCCCGTACATATGGCGATTAGTACTGAGAAACAGTACATCAAGTGGATAAGAAATTTTTATTTGGGTAGTTTCTATTATAGGAAAGGTTGGTTAGACGTAACAGAGGAAATGTTAGGTACACTTCCTGCGCCAAAAGATAAGGAAATAGCTGATGATTTGTTGTTTCTGATTGGTAAAAAAGCGTCCTCAGAATGGGCTAAAGACAGTAGACACCGTTTAATTAATTTACGTCATGTAATGATATGGGGTAATGCCATTAATGAGTCAATTGTTCGCGAGAAGCAAATAATAGCTCTAAATAAAATTCATAACGATATTGATGCGCTTTTGGTAAAAGCATTAAAGGCATCTGATATAAAAGCGGAGCGTTATTTTGTTGTAGATGAAGAAGAGGACGATGAGTTATTCTTTTAGTATCTTATTGCTGAATTAATATGAGTAAAATCCATAGAGGTGCGTGGTAAAAATCAGAAACTA
>JAHDBX010000146.1:4386-5500 GCA_020630145.1 Gammaproteobacteria bacterium
TTATTGCTGAATTAATTAAAATCGCGCTCGTTTAAAATTATAGTTGCCTTTTCATTACAATACAGCTAAAGCACTATCGTAATTAGGTTCTTCTGTTATTTCTATAACTTGTTCTGTATGCAGTACTTTTCCATTTGTATCAATAACGATAACCGCTCTTGATAGTAGCCCATTTAATGGGCCACTGGTAAATGTTACACCATAATTTTGGCCAAATTCGGGTGATCGGAAGCTTGATGCATTGATAACATTATCTAAGCCTTCTGAGCCACAAAAACGTTTTTGTGCAAATGGCAAGTCAGCTGAAACACATAATACAACCGCGTTATCTACATTACTGGCTTGGCTATTAAATGCTCTTACTGAAGCTTGGCATGTGCCTGTATCAATGCTTGGGAAAATATTTAATATCACACGTTTACCTGAGTAATCACTTAGCTTAAGGTCAGATAAGTCATCTGCTACTAATGTAAAGCTTGTAGCATCGCTACCGACCGCGGGCAAATTGCCTGCTGTTGAAACTTCATTACCATGTAATGTTACTGTTGCCATTTTTATATCCTTAGTTAATTATCTTTACGCAGTCTAACAAAAAATATGTCAAAGCTAAAATTATTGATGGTTTTATATAAGTAGAGGATTTTTATTAAATAAAATGCCTTATTAGACCGGTTAATGATAGTGCAAGTAAGGCTACTCCCATCCAACGATAAAAAGTATCGCCTTGCATAGCTTGCAGTTTCGTATGCATACGAGACCCCATAATATGGCCAACTAAAGCAATAGGGAATAGCCAAAGTTGATGAATCCACTGCATATCTACACCATAAGCGTATAAAGTAGATAGTTTTAATGTGACTGCAATAATCCAAATAACAAACATAGATTCCCTAGCTTGCTCTTTACGTAAGTACTGTAAGGCTACAGCAGCTATAAGTGGTGCACCTGATAGACTTAAGCCAGAGACATAGCCGCCAAACAAGAGGGTTGGAATATTCAACCAAGGGTTAGGGGTCGTTGATTTAATATTAAAGATATAGCCTAATGAGTACATAATCAAAATGCTATATACGATCATTAATAACCAAAAGTCGGGCATTTTTAATAAGCCAAA
>JAHDBX010000147.1 GCA_020630145.1 Gammaproteobacteria bacterium
AGAAGATGTGTATTACTTTATTGCTGATAACAAGTATGTATCGATCATCCATAAAGGTGGTGAAGCATTATTAGATGAAGCATTAATTAATTTAGAAGATGAATTTCAACATACTTTCTTCCGTGTTCACCGCAACGCTTTAGTGGCTATTGATCAAATTGCTGGGCTAAATAAAGAATCAGACTCTACCCACAAAATTACCTTAAAGGATAGCGAAAACCAAATTGAGGTAAGTCGTCGCCACTTACCTGCTGTGCGCAAACTGGTTCGATCAAAACCCTAATATGACTGACATCATTCGAATTGCAACGCGGTCTAGTCCGCTTGCACTGTGGCAGGCTGAAGAAGTGAAAAGCTTGCTACTTAAACAACATCGTAATATACAAGTGGAACTGGTTCCTATGGTGACGCGAGGCGATAAAATTCTTGATCGCTCGCTAAATAAAGTGGGGGGTAAAGGCTTATTTATTAAGGAGCTCGAACACAGCCTATACGAAAATACATCTGACATAGCTGTACACTCAATGAAAGATGTACCTATGGAACTACCCGATGGGCTTGTTTTACCTGTAATGCTAGAACGTGCAGACCCCCGCGATGCTTTTGTTTCTAACACTTATCAGTCGCTAGATGAGTTACCCGAAACCGCACGAGTAGGCACCTCCAGCTTACGCCGTCAGGCCTTACTAGCCGCTAAATACCCAAATATTGAGCTACTCGATTTACGTGGCAATGTCGGCACCCGGCTAAGCAAACTGGATGATAAACATTACGATGCCATTATCCTTGCGGCTGCAGGTTTACAGCGCTTAGAATTACACGAGCGTATTCGTTCTTTTATTAGCACTGAACAATCATTGCCCGCTATTGGCCAAGGCGCCATTGGCATAGAATGTCGAGCAGGTGACCAAGCTATTATTGACTTAATTGCGCCTTTAAACCATAAGCTTACACAAACTTGCGTCTTGGCTGAACGACAGCTTAACTTGCGCATGCATGGTGGCTGCCATGTACCGATTGCTGGACATTGTGTATTCCAAGACGAAGACACCCTTTTATTAGAAGGCTTTATTGGCCTACCTGATGGCAGTAAACATTTAGTCGCACAGGCAACAGGTCAAAGCCAAGACCCCGTGCAACTCGGCAATATGGTAGCCGATGACCTGCTTGCACAAGGCGCACAACAACTACTGGATGTTATTATTGAAGATGAGTAAAGTCATCATCACTCGTCCATTAGAATTTGCTCTACCTTTACAAACGGCCCTAGCAGCACATAATATAGATAGCTTTATTTTTCCCACCATTGATATTCAAGCTATACCCATCACATTTGCCGCAGACAATATAGACTACTTTATTTATGCCAGCCGTAATGCCGTCGAATATGGCGCGCAACTATTAACCGAGACCAGTCGTACCCTTGCAATAGGCCAAGGCACATATAATGCGCTGCAAAACAGAGGTTATACGCCTATTATCACACCCCGAAAACCCTATAACAGTGAGCAATTTTTGTTACACCCTAAACTACCTATACAAGCACACCACCATGTTGCAATTGTAAAAGGATGTGGTGGCCGAGACCTGCTCTACAAAAGCCTAGAAAAAAAAATTGCATCTGTACAAACTATAGATGTCTACAAACGCCAAATTACAGCAGCAAGCCCAAGTGCAATAGCGGAGTATGAACTACTACTAAAAGATAATTGCAGAGCAATATTTATCAATAGCATTGAAACCCTGCAAAACCTTATTACCCTTACTCCCAAACCACTAAAAAATACCTTATTAAATCAACAACTTATTACAGGCAGCGCTCGCGTCATAAAAACAGCGAAAAACCTTGGTTTTACGCTACGTGTTTTACAAGCTAGCAGCACTATAGATGCTGATATGATCGCTTGCCTACGTGCACAAGCGTAACCTTTCTTAATAATATATAAGGCCCAAACCCATTTATTGGTTATATAATGATGCATAGCGTCTTGGCAAATAGCCAGTTACAATAGCCCCCATAATAAACGTTACAACAGGTTTGCCATGACAGAGAAAACGGAAAAAAGTCAAACTACCGAAGCTTCTGAAAAAAAATCGCCTCAGAAAGCGTCAAAACCTCTGGGCACTCAAAAACAGCAAGAAGCAAAAAGCGACACGAAGGCTGCCGCACCTAAAAAATCTACATTCGGTATTTTCTTTGTTTTTATTGTATTCCTGCTAGCACTCGCCGCCTTAGGGTTTAGTGCTTATATTGCTCAACAAGGGCTTTTGCTACGTGATGATGTATCAAAACTACAAACAGAGCTTTCACGCTTGCGATTACTCGACCAACAGCCCATTATACAAAACCTCAGTAAAGAAATTGCAGCTCAAAACCAAGCACAGCAAAAATTACAAGAAGAAATAAATACACGCTTCAAAGAATGGCAAAACACATTAGAAGAAAAACAAAGTTTATCTGAGCGTAAAAAAGACGATTGGATTTTAAATGAAGTTACTTACCTAATGCGAATGGCTTCTACACGCCTTTACTTAGCAAGCGACATTAATTCAGCTATCGCTGCGCTAACACAAGCTGACCTACGTATAGCTGAACTAGAAAACCCTCGTTACTTACCTATTCGTAAAACTATCGCTGACGAAGTAAGCGATTTACAAGCATTACAAGCTCCTGATATTGATGGCACAGCATTAAAGCTAGAAAAGCTTATGAACAACCTGCCCACACTACCAGAAGCCATTGTTAGCCAAGAACAAGCAACACCTGCCGAAAACTCAAACAATGCACCAACAACATTTATAGCAAAACTATTTGCAATGGTTGGGATTAAATCTAATGCTGGCAAAGTACCGACTAAAGCAACACACGATAACCTTTTATTTTTAGATCAGCTTATTCGCCTAGAATTAGAATCGGCTAAGCAAGCCTTAATTCGTTTTAAGCGTGAAGAATTTGCTCTCCACCTAAAACAATCTAAAACATTAATACAGAAACACTATAAGAAAAATAACGAAACAGTCATTCAAGTACTAGATCAATTGAACGTTATTATAGATTCTGCTGTTTTCCCAGAGCTTCCAGATATAACTCGCTCTATGAACTTATTACAGTCTCTATTAAATCGCTATAAAGCACCTGAAACAGAATCTATAAACGAACAAACTGTGACAACGGAACAAGCAGCATAAGCACCATGAAATACAAAATCCTTTTATTCGTCATATTTATAATTATCGCCAGCGGCCTTGCTGCATGGTTTTGGAACACTAACTACGGTTATGTATTACTCAGCAATGATAGCTGGCGCTTAGAAACATCACTAAGCCGTTTCTTAGTGCTAATCATACCTTGCTTTTTAATTATTTATATCGCCTTACGCCTTATTGTCTTCACCTTAAATCTATGGCCGCGATATAAACAATTCTCAAAAGAAAAGTACAGTAACAACGCGTATAAATCAACGATTGCTGGCTTAATGTATTTGCTTGAAGGCCGTTGGGAAAAAGCTGAGAAAGCACTCGTAAAAAACATTGAGCATAATCAGTCACGCTTACTGAACTATTTACTCGCTGCAAGAGCCGCTCAGAACGGTGGCAATGAAGAAAAAAGAGATGAATTTTTACGTGCAGCCCACGAATCGACACCCGAAGCAGACATAGCTATTGGTATTACGCAGGCAGATTTACAAATTGCTGCCGAACAATACGAATTAGCATTAGCCAGCCTCGAGCGTTTACGCGAGATTTCACCTAAGCATCCTTATGTTATTAAACAAGTTGCACGTTTATATACTCAGCTAAACGAATGGCAAGCATTTCTTGATTTATTACCTGCTATCCGTGGCAATAAAATTTTTACTAGCGAAGAACTTATTCAACTAGAGAGCAAAGCGTATAGTGCAATATTAAAAGAAAAGTCTAAGTTGAAAAATTTAGATGAGCTTTCTAAAATATGGAAAAACGCGCCAAAAGAGCTTAAGAAAAATGCGCGCTTTGTAGAAGAGTATACCAATGAGCTTAAGAAATTAGCTCAACCAGGTAAGATTCAAGCTGAAAAAGTTTTACGTGACTTTATTAACAAAGACTGGATGGAGTCTCTCGTAAGGCAATACGGTTTAATTGACCTTGAAGATGCAACTGAACAATTAAAAGTAACGGAAAAATGGAATACAACGCATGGTCGTAGTCCTATGTTAATGCTAACCTTAGCGCGCCTATGTTACCGTTTGCAACTTTGGGGTAAATCTCGCGTTTATTACGAATCATCTATTGCCCTACACCCTACTGCCACAGCTTATGCTGAGCTTGCGAATTTATTAGATGAAAAGCTTAATGAAAAAGATAAAGCAATAGAGTCATTACGCGAAGGTTTAAACATAGCAACCAATGCAAAATGGGGCAAGCGTGTTTCTGATAAAGACTGGGGCAAACGCGCTACTGACACCATTGGCACGAATAAGCCTCAAGAAGCCAGCAAGCTCATTACAAAACTCGATTAATGGCGCAAATTATTATAGGTGCTGGCTACACAGCAACATTTCTTTACCAACGTCTAAAAGAAAACTCCGTAGCCAGCCCCGTTTATACACTTAGCCGAGCAAGCTCCTTTTTAGATAATCCAGGTCATATTACAGCAGACTTAGATAAACCTAAGAGCCTAGACAAACTCCACACTATTCAAGCCGACACCCTGACTATTTACTACCTTGCTCCACCCAAAGCCGAGGGTTTACATGAATCACGTGTACATAACTTTATTCAATATTTACATACCTTAAAAAATGTAGAAACTAAAATTGTCTATATCAGTACAAGCGGTGTTTATGGCAATAGAAACGGTGACTGGGTAACAGAAGAAACGCCAACTAAGCCCATTAATGACAGAGCTAAACGCCGTGTTTCAGCTGAAAAGCAGTTGCTAAGTGCAATGAACAAAACACTACATAGTATTATACTTCGTGTACCGGGTATTTACGGCCAAGGCCGTTTACCTATAGAAAAAATTAAGCAGCGTGGCAAAATTATTAGTGAAGCAGAATGTGGCTATACTAACCTTATTCATGTTGAAGACTTAGTCACTGTTTGTATTGCAGCTGCTAAAAAAGGAAAAGCCGGTGATATTTATAATGTTAGCGATACACACGCCGTAAAGAGCAGTTATTACTATAAATTAGTGGCTAAACTTGCCGGCTTAACAGCACCTGAAGAAGTCAGTTACGCAACTGCACTTGCTACATTTGACAGTAAACGTTTAAGTTTTCTCACCGAGTCACGTCGATTAAATGTAAATAAACTGCTGGAAAATCTTCAGCCTGAACTCTTATATACAAAACTAGAAAATGGTGTCAAACAAGCTATAACTAGTTAGCCTATATTTATAGAAATATAAGCTAACAACTTTTCATAATCACAGTAATACTTACTAAATTAGGCTTACCCTATTTATTATGTCATTTATTCCTGAAAGTCTCTCTTT
>JAHDBX010000148.1 GCA_020630145.1 Gammaproteobacteria bacterium
ATGAAAAGGCGACATTGGAAGTGGTTGGTGCCGAATTGGGTGTCACGCGTGAGCGTGTTCGTCAAATACAGATAGAAACACTTAAACGCCTGCGACGTCTGTTAGAAAGTAAAGGTTTTTCACTTGAAACGCTGTTAAAGTGAAAATAGCTGACTTTTATTTCTTATTCGCGTTTTAAGCGCAAATTTATTTCCCTAAACTGTCAATTTTTACCGAAAAACAGGCATAATACGCACTTTTAATTTCAGGCCTAGGTAGGGTCTTGGTATTTGCCATGCATAATGAATTTCCACGTATAAAACGCTTGCCCCCTTATGTTTTTAATATTGTAAATGATTTAAAAGCCGAAGCCCGAGCCCGTGGTGAAGATATTATTGATTTTGGTCTGGGTAACCCTGATCAACCTACCCCAGATCATATTGTTGAAAAGTTGGTAGAAACCGCAAGACGCCCGGATACACACCGCTATTCAGCCTCAAAGGGTATTCCACGCTTACGTCGTGCAATCGCTAACTGGTACAAGAACAAATATGATGTTGATGTAGACCCTGAGACTGAAGCCATTGTTACCATTGGTTCTAAAGAAGGTTTAGCGCACTTAGCATTGGCGACTTTAGGGCCTGGCGACGCAGTTTTAGTGCCTAACCCTGCCTATCCAATACATCCGTATGGGATAGTCATTGCAGGTGCGGATATACGTCATGTGCCTTGTCATCGCGGCGTTAACTTCTTTGAAGAGCTGGAAAAAGCGATAAAAGACAGTTACCCAAAGCCAAAAATGCTGATATTGAACTTCCCGGGCAATCCAACTTCGGAATGTGTTGAGCTAGAGTTCTTTGAAAAGGTCGTAGAAATCGCTAAAAAGAATGAAATTTGGGTGGTACAAGATCTTGCTTATGCAGAAATCGTATATGACGATTATGAAGCGCCATCTATTTTACAAGTACCCGGCGCTAAAGATGTGGCCGTTGAGTTTTATTCATTGTCTAAAAGCTACAATATGCCGGGCTGGCGCGTTGGTTTTATGTGCGGTAACCCTACATTGGTTAATGCTTTGGCAAGAATTAAATCTTATTTAGATTACGGTACCTTTACACCTATTCAAGTAGCTGCTATTGCTGCTTTGGAAGGTGACCAGTCTTGTGTAGCAGAGATTCGTGAGCGTTATAAGTCTCGCCGCGATGTCTTATGTGAAGGCTTGCATGCAGCTGGCTGGATGGTAGACATACCGAAAGCAACTATGTTTGTTTGGGCGAAAATACCTGAAGAATATAGTGAGATGGGGTCTTTAGAGTTCGCTAAAAAGTTATTGAAGGATGCCAAGGTAGCCGTTTCGCCAGGTGTAGGTTTTGGTGAATATGGCGATGACTATGTGCGTTTTAGTTTGATAGAAAACAAGCACCGTACTCGCCAAGCTGTTCGAGGTATTAAAGAAATGTTCCGTAAAGATAAAACAGTTAAAGAGAAATAGAGATAAGAATGCGTGCAATAAATATAGGAATTTTAGGTTTAGGTGTTGTTGGTAGCGGCACTGTTGAAATAGTCAATCGTAATCGTGAAGAGATCACACGCAGACTAGGTTGTGAAATTAACGTAACACAAGGTTCAGCGCGTTCAACAAATAAACCTGCTCTAGAAAAGTTTGATATTGATATTACAACAGATTCATATGCTGTGATTAATAACCCTGATATTGATATTGTTGCTGAGTTAATTGGCGGTACTACATTGGCAAAAGAGCTCGTGTTAGCTGCAATTGCTAAAGGTAAGCATGTTGTAACTGCTAATAAGGCATTAATTGCTTTACACGGAAATGAAATTTTCGCTGCGGCTAAAGCGCAGGGTGTACGCGTTGCTTATGAAGCATCTGTTGCTGGTGGCATACCGGTTATAAAAGCGATTCGCGAAGGTTTAACAGCGAATAAAATTGACTGGTTAGTTGGGATTATCAATGGTACGGGCAATTTCATTTTGACTGAAATGCGTGACAAAGGCCGTTCTTTTGAAGATGTACTAAAAGAAGCACAAGCCTTGGGTTATGCTGAAGCTGATCCAACTTTTGATGTCGAAGGTATTGATGCCGCACATAAACTAACCATACTCGGTTCGATAGCTTTTGGTATTCCGCTTAATTTTGAAAAGACGTATACAGAAGGCATTTCTACAATCAGTACTGATGATGTAGAGTATGCGAAAGAATTGGGCTATGAAATTAAACACCTAGGTATTGCAAGAAAAGTCGATGCAGGTATCGAAATGCGTGTGCATCCTACTTTAGTGCCTGACAAGCAACTGATTGCAAATGTTAATGGTGTAATGAATGCAGTGATGGTAATGGCCGATGCTGTTGGCCCAACAATGTACTACGGTGCAGGAGCAGGTTCTGAACCTACTGCCTCGGCTGTTGTAGCTGATATCGTAGATGTTGTACGTTATATGAAGACTGAAGAAGTTCGTCAAGTGCCATATTTAGCGTATCAAACTGATGCACTTGAAGCGCAGCAAATTGTTGCTATTGATGATGTGCAGTCGGCATATTACTTACGTTTTCATGCAGAAGACAAGTCAGGTGTTATGGCTGATATCACAGCGTTATTTGCGGCGGAAGATGTGAGTATAGAAGCTGTTGTGCAGAAAGAAGCTGTGTCAGATGTTTCACCAATATTGATGTTGACGAATGTAGTGAAAGAGCGAGCTATTAATAGTTTGATAGAAAAGCTAAGTGCTCTTGGTTCAATCACATCGAAAGTCGTGCGTATTAGGGTTGAGCATTTACAATAAGTAAATAAAGCCATTATTGTGTTGGCTTAAGCATATTAAAGATTAATAGATAAGAGTAAAGAAGAGAGCATCATGCAATTTAAAACACGTTACACAGGCTTAATTGACCGTTACCGCGATTTTTTACCGATAACTGATAGTACGCCTATTGTTAGTTTGGGTGAAGGTAATACGCCATTAATTAAATTAAACAATATCGTAAAAGATTTAAATACGGCTTGTGAAATTTATGTAAAGTATGAAGGCTTAAATCCAACGGGTTCGTTTAAAGATCGTGGCATGACCATGGCTGTAACGAAAGCTTTTGAAGCTGGTAGCAAGGCTATCATTTGTGCATCAACGGGTAATACTTCAGCGGCTGCTGCTGCTTATGCGGCACGCGCAGGTATTAAGGCCTTTGTGTTAATACCCGAAGGTAAAATTGCTATGGGCAAATTGGCGCAAGCAATGATGCACGGTGCGATGATTATGCAAATTAAAGGCAACTTTGATGATGGCATGCAACTAGTAAAAGAGATCGGTGAAAAAGCGCCTGTAGATATTGTTAACTCAATTAACCCATATCGTATTCAAGGCCAAAAAACGATTGCCTTTGAAATTGTTGAAGAGTTGGGTCAAGCACCTGATTACCATGCTTTGCCAGTGGGTAATGCGGGTAATATTACGGCGCACTGGATAGGTTATAGCGAAGCAGCAAATAAAAATACGAAGTCATGTGCATTGTGTAAAGATGATGGTGGTTGTACATATCATGGTACGCCATTGGTGAGTGGCCGACCTAAAATGTTAGGTTATCAAGCAGCTGGCGCAGCACCCTTTATGCGTGGCGGCCCTGTAGCAAACCCGGAAACGGTTGCAACTGCGATTCGAATTGGTAACCCACAGTCATGGGACTTTGCTTTAGCGGCTAAAGAAGAGTCGGGTGGTTGGATAGATGAATGTACAGATGCAGAGATTTTGGCTGCGCAAAAAATGTTGGCAGAACGTGAAGGTGTATTTTGTGAGCCCGCATCTGCTACTTCATTAGCCGGTGTTATTAAAGATATTAAAGCAGGCAAATTAAAAGAAGGTAAAATTGTTTGTACCTTAACAGGGCATGGTTTAAAAGACCCTGATATTGCTATACAACAATCTAGTACAGATCCACTTACTATTCCTGCCGAGTTTAATGCTGTGCAAGATGCTATTTTATCGAACTTATAAAACTATGCGAAAATGATTAGATTTTTTATCATCTTATTTGCTGCTGTTATGATGTTCGCTGCGGGACGATTTGTTTTCAATCGTCCCGAGCAAAAAGTTTTTCGGCTAATATGTTATGGCCTTGCTGCTGTGCTGGGTATTTCGTTTCTTTATATTTCTATATTGGCTATGTTTTTAGGTGAGTCGATATAGCGTTTTATTTCTTGTAGAAATTTTTCTCTATGAATAAGTTTGCCTCCCATACTAGCTAAATGCTCAGTGTGGAATTGGCAGTCAATCAACTCAATACCTAAATGTTGCGTAGCAAATATTAATGCTGCTTTTGAAGCATTGCTTACTTTGCTAAACATTGACTCGCCGAAAAATACAGCGCCTAGGTGTACGCCATAAACGCCTCCTACTAGATTATTATCTTGCCAACATTCTACAGAGCTAGCATGCCCGTGTTTGTGTAGCTGTGTATAGGCCTTTATCATATTATCGTCTATCCAAGTACCACTTTCATTTGTGCGAGGCTGGCTACATGCCTGCATTACCTCTGTAAATGCGGTATTAATTCGAAATTCAAAAGGCGGGTATTTTAAAAAGCGTTTCATGCTGCGAGAAATATGAATCGTCTCGCTATAAATAACCATGCGTTGGCTGGGTGTCCACCATAAAATAGGCTCGCCGGGGTTATACCATGGAAAGATGCCTAGTTTATAGGCAGATAATAATCGCTCTAATGACAGGTCCCCCCCAGCAGCGAGTAAACCGTCTGGCTCATCTAGGGCAGAGGAATGAGCTGGGAAGTCTATTGGTGTTGTTTGATTAAGCCAAGGAACCATGTTTGAGCCAGAAAAGTAACCGTTGATCGCTATAAACGAAGCATACAGGCATAATTTTTCATTAGTAATCACATAAGTGTTTATAATATTTATATATGCTAACTTATTGAGTTTACTAAATATTGTTGACTATAAGTAAAAATAAATTCTTTTTCTTGTCATTTTTATTAATGACAATATTTGCTATACCTACAGCTTTTTCAGCGCCTGGTGATATATTATTTTCTGATGATTTTCAAGACGGTACTTTAGCGGCTTGGACAACGCCAGCTGCTACTGCTGCGTTTGCTGGCGTAGATAATTTAACATCCAGTACAGGTGAAGGTGGTGCTGGTTTGTCTATGTTTACCTTTGGTACTGATGTGACTGTCACATCTCCTGCTATTAATGCTGCGGTCGGTGGAGCCCGTGTAGATGCTTGGGTGAGAAAAGGAGATGATGGCTTTAGTGAGGACCCCGAAGGTGCGGAAGACTTAGAATTTGAATATTGGTCAAGTGCTGGAACATGGGAGTTGATCCAAGCATTTGATGCAACAAATTTAGCGGATGGAGCCGTTACTTTAGTATCATTTCAATTGCCTGCTGATGGTTTACATGGTTTTTTACAATTACGCTTTCATCAATTGGCAGGCAGTGGTGACAGAGGGGCGGCGCCTGGCTGGGAT
>JAHDBX010000149.1 GCA_020630145.1 Gammaproteobacteria bacterium
CGCAAAGAAGACATCCCTTTACTGATGGATTACTTCTTAACACAATCAGCTAAGGAACTATCGGAAAGCATTAAAGTACTAAGCCCTGAAGTACGTGCATGGCTAAGAGCACAACCATGGCCAGGTAATGTTCGCCAGCTAGAAAACTTAAGCCGCTGGTTAACGGTGATGGCAAGCAGCCAGCAAATTCAAATCAGTGACTTGCCGCCTGAATTTATCAATCAGGAAAAATCAGCTGCAACAGCATCAACCGCTAATGTCGGCTGGCAAAGTTTACTAAAGGATTGGGCAGACCATGAGCTAAACATTGGCAAAACCAACCTACTCGATAATGCACTGCCAGAATTTGAGCGCGTATTAATTGAGGCTAGTTTGGCAAAAACAAAAGGGCGAAAACATGAAGCCGCTAAGTTACTTGGCTGGGGGCGCAATACACTGACACGAAAATTAAAAGAATTGGAGCTACATAAGCACGATTAAAGTCTTATTAACTCTAAAAATGCCTGTTCAATATTTTTTTTATTATATTTGGCTAGCAAGGCTTGTGGCGTACCTGAAAAAGCAACTTTACCTCGATTAATTGCGATTAAGTTATCACACAAGTTTTCTACATCACTTAATAGGTGAGTACAGAAAATAATTGTTTTATTAGCTGTCTTTGCATTTTCAATAACTTGCTGAAATAATGCGCGAGCCTGTGGGTCTAAACCACTCATGGGCTCATCCAGTACCCATATATTTTTCTCACTCAATATTGCCGCCATAATGCCTATTTTTTGCATCATGCCTTTTGAGTACTGATTCATCTTTTTCTTTAGCGAGGCAAAATCAAACGCCATGTCCGCTGCTAAATTTTTATATTTTCCTTCACGCAAGTCTTTGGTAAGAGGCACTTTATAAGCCGCAACGATATAGTCTAAGTACTCTTGCCCTGTTAAAAAATCAGATGGATTAAATTTTTCTGGCAAATAGTAAACGTCTTCACGGCTAGCTGGTTTATCTGCAGCCACGCCATTAATATAAACCGAGCCATTTTGCAGCGCAGTAAAGTTAAGTAACGAACGCAATAAGGTTGTTTTACCCGCGCCATTTAAACCGATTAAACCAACACAATCTTTTTCTTCGATTGCGATGTTTATATCCGTCAATATCTTGTGTTTTTTAACACTATAGTCTTCAATTGATATATCGATTAATGCCATAAGCTATTGTAATGTTATTACTTCATTATCTACAAGCATAAAAAAAGCCGATGCAAAGATCGGCTTTTTAAAGATAGATTGAAAACTACATTATAGCTCTCTACAAACTGCTCCACGGCCAGCTGTAGCAACGGTTAAACCTGCCGAAGCAGCTGCTGCTATACCTGTTGTGTCGCCATTAAAAATAGCAAAAACACCTGTATTAGATACACCATCATCTATACGTGTATCCATGATAACAGCTGATTTGACCGTTACATTATCCATGCAAATCACATGCTCATTAGTAATACCAAAGTTTTCGTACATAACACCTGAAATACCATTAAATGCATTATCAGGTTGATCTTGGCCAGCTCTCTCTACCAAGCCATCCAAACGCAAATGCAACCAGAATAAACGTGACTCATCATCAGCCGTGGTTGAATTCCAATTTTGTGGAGTACCCGCATCATCACCCATTAAGCCATTGCCATCACCTACTGGCGTAGCAGCCGCAAAACGTGTGGCCTGATCATCATCACCCGGCAATTCACGGTAGCGATCCTGATAAGTAAACGTTGCCGCAGCAATCGTATTGAAATCATTTAATGCTTTACGAATACGACCGTTTTCTAATAGCTCTTGCCCTTTAAGAACCCCTCCTAAAAGCAAGCCAATTACAACTAATACAATCGCAATTTCAACCAGCGTAAAACCATTTTGTTTTTTCATTTAAAAAACCCTGCACTTTAAAAATTTCTTATTACTTATCATCGAGCAATAACTATGCCATGAAAGTTACATAACCGTATTAATTTATTATTTTTACACTTATCAGCGATTAAACGACGAATGAATGAATAATGTTTATTTTCGCAACACAAGATAAAAAAAATTCTAATTTTTAATCGCTTAATAAGAATAAGAAAAAGTAAATTTACATTATCGTGTAAATATTTTGTCCACTAATCAACGTTTTGACACTTTTAAGACAACTCACAACCTTTAGTTGTTAATTTTTCAACACTTTATGTTGAATTCTTAACACTCACTGTTGGAAACTTAACACTTATTTTCTTTTTATTTCTTTCAATTTATTCGTTAAAAAACGCAGCTCTCTTGCTTCCGTTATTGTGCCTGAGTCTAGCATCGATTTAATCAGTAAAGCAGAGGCCTCAAACTCCCCCATATCTTCTAATATAAGGAATTCCATATCACGCGCCCATTGCGCAACTTTACTAGTTTTTGTTTTAGCGTTTAAATCTTTCGCCAACTTTAAGGCATATTCAATATCATTTAAACGGTGCTTTGATAAAATAATTGCATTCGCTTGCCAACGCCAGAATTGATCAGGATTTGCGTGAAAACTATCTTCAACGAAGCGAATCATTTGACGTACTTTGTCTTTATCTTTTGTTTCTGTAAATAAATGTATCGCTGTTAAAAGTGGGTACTGGCTATTAGGGTGCAAAGTACGCACAACTGTTAACCAATTAATAATATCTTTATAGTTCAACTCATCGTATTGAATGATCTTTCCTGACTGCGAATCAAAGGTCTGCAACCAAAGCATCAACGCTCGACTCAAAACATATGGCTCAGCGAAGTTAAACTGTAAAACACTCACGTCTTTAGGCACAGGTGGCAACTGTTTAACAGCATGGTCTAATACGCCTTGCTTATATTGAAAACCAACAAATAAACAAAACACGGCAAAGGTAACAATTGAAGACCGGATAGAGCTTGTTGTTGCCATTATAAAACTTTTTTATGTAGTTCTATTTTCGCTATCAAAAATAGTAGAACCACATACAGCGAAGTTTCTGTTATTAGTGTTAAATACTGCTCAATCTCTAAGCCCGACTCTAATACAAGTGAGTTAGCATAATTTTCAAGTTTAGGTACCAGCAAAGCGGTAAGTTTAATTATCCATAGACTTACCGTCTCGAAAAGCTGACTCTCTGTACCCAATACCGCATCAGCATGACGTGTAAATTCGGCTGCATTTCTTGAGAATATATAAATCAATGTAAATATACTAATCGCAATCGTTGCTTGCTTAAATAACAAAGATAAAACATAAGCCATACTAACAACAATACAAAGCTCTAAGTAAAAGCTAAAAAACCAGGCTAAACCATCTACATCAATCGCAAATACAAAAGGCAAACTCGATAGCAATGCGATGAATAGCGCAATAACGTAGTATGCAGACAAACTGCCGACACAGAACCATGTACGGCTTATAGGTAAAGCCATTTGCATTTGTAAGCGCGCTTTTTCTATTTGCTGTGCTTGCGTGATAATGCAGTACCATGCCAGCAAAAATACGGCTGTAAGACGCATAGCCGCGTTATAAAAATAGTTAAAGGTTTCGCTGCCTTCTATAATAGATATACTTTTTGCATAGTAGCCAAGCACAATACATGTTATAAAAGCACTCAACAACAAAGTAAAAAAGTGCTTTTTATAAGCTTCTATAATTGTATATTTAATAATCAAGCCAACCATGACAAATACGCCTTCTAAATCGTCAGATGATGTAAATAGTGTACCAAAGCAACTAAAAAATAGTTCGACTTTATTTAATCATCGACACCGTTTTTTGGCTTTGTCACTTTTACCCTTGCATTTTGCTATTTGGATACAAGAAAATTTGTCATTAGCCAATACCCTATTCTTAATACATATTGGCATTTTTATTGTTTGGCAGCCCTTCATTAACAGCAAAACACAGATTCAAACACGGCCTACTATTGTTTTGCTGCTCGCTATTTTTGCTATAACCTATCTAGGCGGAGGCTGGGCATTAGCCATATGGGTCATTTTTCTTACAGGCATACTTAGTAGTTACCGTTTACCGAATAAATTAGATAAATTTATTTTTTATACCGCCATCATCTTTTTGATGGTTGCTTTATTTGGTGGCCTAATACCTAAACTAATTACATTTCAACAAGTAGAAGAGTATTCGTATACGCTGGTTAACTATCTTGGCATTATTCTATTAGCCATCATACTGCTGACACCTGGTAAAACGTCTGACCTAAAGAACTATAGCTCAGATCTGCTGTACTCTTTTATGACTGTTGTTATTGTTATCTTAATTGCACTAACAACCTTGCTTTGGATGCTAATCGGTGGCTATAGCTATCTAGAATCGTTAATTCTATCTTTCATTAGTTTAGCCGCTGTTCTTATTGCATTTAACTTAGCCTTTAGACCCAACTCTGATTTTGGTTTATTTTCACAATATCGTGATCGCTACTTATTAAACTTAGGCTCTCCATTCGAATATATTTTGCAGCAACTTGCTGACATTAGCCAAAGGGAAGATAGCCCTGCTAGCTATTTAGAATCTGCTTTCGAGGAATTATTAGACCTAGACTGGATTAATGGCTTTCGCTGGGACCATGGTAAAGAAAGTTATACCAATGGCTTCACCTCAGAACATGTACAGCGCGTAGCCCATCAACAACTCGATGTGGCTATTTATACACAACAAGAATTAAGCACAGCCATGCAGGTGCATGCCAAGCTTATTATCCAAATCGTCAATATATTTTACCAAGCTAAAGTCCGTGAAGTGACCTTATCTAGACAAGCGCATATGAGTGCCATACATGAAACTGGCGCACGTTTAACGCATGATATTAAAAACCTTGTGCAATCATTAACACTCATGATTACCACCGCAAATACTTTACCCCCCAGCGAAGCAAGTGATCAGTTATTTAAACGTAACCTAGAAATCATTACAGCTCGTTTACAAAAGACTTTAAGCAAACTAAAAAACCCTGATTCTGATAGTGAAGTTTTTATACCCATCTCTGCATGGTGGCACAATATTGCTGAACAATATACTGCAAGCGATATAAAACTTATAAAAAATATTGATTACGAATTTGATATACCATCAGAAGCTTTTACGAACATGCTTGATAATTTACATGACAATGCTAAGAAAAAGCAGTTAAATGAAACTGAAATTAGCTTCACATTGAGTATTGTTTCAACAGAAAGTCGTTTTTATATAGAATATAAAGATAATGGCAGCGCTATTCCTGTTGATATCGTTGGACATTTATTGGATGCGCCTATCAACTCTAAATCAGGTTTTGGTATTGGCTTATATCAAGCCACTCAGCAATTACAAAAACACGGTTTTGACTTAGTGATATTTAACAATGAAGATAAAGATGTTTGTTTTAGAATCAATAAAACTAATCAGATTAACTATTAAGGTAGCTTCTCAGCTTCAACCATATATAACTTTAGTACGTGGGTTG
>JAHDBX010000150.1:0-3486 GCA_020630145.1 Gammaproteobacteria bacterium
CATTATGGGTAGACGATGAATAACGACATTGAAAAAACTGCCAATGAGTAAAGAAAACACACCTACTAATGTATATATGAGCCATGGTTCTAATTGGGACAGGTAAATAAAACTATTAGCCAATGGCGTCACCCATTTTAAATATGGGTAAGTACATAGCGACAACAAGGCCACCTACTACGACAGCTAGGAAACACATAATAATGGGTTCCATAAGGCTGGTTAGTGCGTCAACGGCGTTATCAACTTCTTCTTCGTATATATCAGCAACTTTGGCCAGCATGGCGTCAATTGAGCCAGACTCTTCACCAATTGCTATCATTTGTACTACCATATTGGGAAATAGGTTCGTGCGGCGTAGAGCAGCTTGAAGTTGTTCGCCTGCCGCTGCTTCATCTCTAACTTGTAATATGGCTCTTTTATAAACTGAGTTACCCGATGCGCCTGCAACGGAGTCCATTGCTTCAACTAGTGGAACGCCTGCCGCAAACATGGTCGAAAGTGTTCTAGAGAAACGGGCTATAGCTGATTTATTGGCTAAGTCACCCATTACTGGTGCTTTAAGAATAACCTTATCCATATAGTCGCGAACTTTCTCTGACTTTTTATAGATATGCCGGATAGAGCTGAAAATAGCGATAAAGCCAAGGACAAGAATATACCACTTTGCTTGCATCCATACTGATAGGTTAACAACCATTTTGGTTAGCGCAGGTAAGTCTGAACCAAAGTTTTTAAACATGGCTTCAAACTGAGGTACAACGAATAAAAGCAAAATTAGGGTTACAACAAAAGCAACGATTAATACAGATATTGGATATACCAATGCTTTTTTAATTTTAGCTTTTAACTGCTCAGTTTTTTCTTTGTAAGTCGCAATCTTTTCAAGCAAGGCTTCTAAACTACCGGATTGTTCACCAGCTTCTACTAAGTTTACAAATAGGTCGTCGAAGTGGTCGGGGAATTTTTTTAAGGCTTGTGAAAAACTGGAGCCGCCTTCTACCTCAGCCTTAATACCCATAATTAAGTCTTGCATGGCTGGTTTCTCATGGCCTCTGCCAACAATATCAAAAGACTGTACCCAGCATTCATCATTGTAGACATTTGTCGAGAAAACACAGCAATGTCAGCAGGTGAAACTTTTGCGGCGCCACCACCTAATAGCGGTTTAGACTTTTTCTTTACTTTGCTGGGCGTGATGCCTTGCTTGCGTAAAGTGGCTTTTACCAAGTCGGCATTAAAGCCTTCTACTTCGCCTTTAACTTTACTGCCGCGTTTGTCCGTACCTTCATAAACAAAATAGATTTTTTCACGTTCTTTAGCCATAGTAAGTCCTAGTCTTTAGTGACGCGATTAGCTTCGGTTAAGCTGGTTACACCTTGCATTACTTTTAGCAGTGCAGAGCGGCGTAAGTCGTTGATACCTTCTTTTAATGCTTGGTCGGCAATATTAATTGCATTGCCGCCTTCCATAATAATACGGCCCATATCTTCAGAGATGGGCATAACTTGATAGATACCGACACGGCCTTTATAACCACCTGTACATTGAGCGCAGCCTACAGCCTTATACAATTCTAGGCCGCCAGCTAAATCTTCTTCTGTAAAGCCTTCGGCTAACAACGTCTCTTTAGGTATCTCTTCTTTCGCTTTACAACTTTTGCATAATCGTCGGCCCAAGCGTTGCGCGATAATTAATGACACAGCTGAAGCAATGTTAAAGGGCGGTACGCCCATATTGATCAGGCGCGATAAGGTTTGTGGTGCATCGTTTGTATGTAAAGTCGACATTACCATGTGCCCAGTTTGTGCAGCTTTAATGGCAATGTTTGCTGTTTCCAGGTCGCGAATCTCACCTACCATAATAATGTCAGGATCTTGGCGCAAAAAAGCACGTAATGTTGAACTAAAGTCTAAACCCGCTTTAGGGTTCATATTAACTTGGTTAATGCCAGCTAAGTTAATTTCGGCCGGATCTTCTGCTGTTGATATATTTGTTTCTGGCGTATTTAAAATATTTAAGCCTGTGTATAACGATACCGTTTTACCTGAGCCCGTTGGACCGGTGACTAAGATCATGCCATATGGATTTGCTAAAGCATCCATATAAAGTTTTTTCTGGTCGGGTTCATAACCCAGTGCATCAATACCTAATGTTGCAGATGAGGGATCAAGGATACGCAGTACAATTTTTTCCCCGAAAAGTGTAGGGCAAGTGTTAACACGAAAATCGATGGCGCGTGTTTTAGATACTTTTAATTTAATACGTCCATCTTGTGGAATACGTTTCTCAGATATATCCATTTTAGACATAACTTTCATACGTGCCACAATACGGCTCACCATATTTAGAGGCGGTTTAGCGACTTCAGTGAGCATGCCGTCAATACGGTAACGTACCCGGCAAAACTTTTCATAGGGCTCGAAATGAATATCTGAAGCACCTTTGTTTATGCCATCAAGTAAAATCTTATTAACAAAGCGTACAACCGGTGTTTCGTCAGCGCCACTTGCGCCATCATCTTCTTGAACGCCTTCATCTGCAACGTCAAGGTTTTCTAAATCTTCATCTAAATCTTCAAAGGCGTCATTTGCTGCGTCAGCGCCGGCTACGACATCAGTGATTAATGCATTAAGTTTGTCTATTTCGACTAATACAGGTTCAGTCGTTTTGCCACTAGAAAATTTATATTCATCTAGGGCGATTAAATTGTTAGGGTCGGCTAGTGCAATAAATAGGCGGTTACCACGCATGCCTATAGGTAATGCTTTATGCTTTTCAAGTAGCTTTTCGTCTAAGAAATCTTTGGGGATATTTTCTGTGTCAAATGCGTCTAGGTCCATAACAGCGATGCCAAATTCCTGTGATGACATCATGGCTATTTGGTTAGCTGTTACCATGCCTTTTGCAACGAGGTATTCAACTAATGGCTGTTTATCTCGTTTGCTTTCGGTAAGCGCCGTATTTATAGACTCATTATCAATCAGGCCTTTGTTAACAAGGCTTCTGGCAATACCGGTTAATTTAACAGCATTCATAACAGTGACACTTACGTTTTTTAACTTGCTCTGATTCTAACGATTTATATTAAAAAATACTATAAATTATTGAAAATTAAGGAAGATATTAAACATGGTTTGTTATGGCCTTGAAAAATACCGGTTGATTATAGCGCGTGACTTAGTTATTCCAGATAGCACAATTGCCAGCTGTTGATACATTTACATCACTTATCGCCACAATGACTTCGCCATTACGATCATATTGTGCATTGTATGAACATCTGCTGTTTGCATATGTAATATTGAGTGGTTGGTCTTCGGATATTGTCGGCGTGCTTGAAACATTAATGTCGTTAGTTATTTCTGCTGATAAATTCGCACAATCTATCCCTAGTGAAATGCAACCAACGATTTTAGTGTGAGTTTAATTTATCCAGAACCCAATACCTTAAGCATAGAATGGTTAGTTAATGGAACAGTCATC
>JAHDBX010000150.1:3496-5375 GCA_020630145.1 Gammaproteobacteria bacterium
ATCGCTCAATATAAGTTGAGTAACTGGGTATGGCGACTGCAGCTAAAACACCTATGATTGCAACAACTATCATGAGCTCTATTAAGGTGAAGCCACTTTGGTTATTGCTTTGCGTGTTCATTTTAGCTCGACTTTTTATTATTAGGTTTCTAGATCAAAAAAGCCGACTTGCGTCGGCTTTTAAGAGTTTAGCTACCTAGCTTATATTCCCGTATTCCAAGCTTGACAGTCAGCGTCTGTGCCTCTGCCTGCTGGAAGTGTGTTATCGCCAGTAATTACTGGAGTGATGTCGCCAGATGTTGCATCGATAGTGATAGCAACTGAGCAAGGGCCGTTTGAGAATGTTGCAGTGAAATCAGTAGTACCGCCATTTGCAAGTGGAGCATTGAATGCTGTTGTTAATGTATCTGCGTCATTAGCTTCAGTAATAATACCAGCACAATCAATATTTAATTGTACGCAACCCGTAATTTTTGTTGCTAATGTTTTAATTGTTTGGCCTGGTGGTGCACCTTCAGCTCGTGCGATATATGCAGCGTACTGTGGAATCGCTACCGCGGCTAGAATACCGATAATCGCTACCACGATCATGAGTTCGATTAGTGTAAAACCTTTTTGAGCTGATGATTGAATTTTTTTCATTGTTGTTCTCCAAGTTTATTTCGGGTGTTTCTTGATAATAGTAAATGCAGAGACTGTGCCAACAATTATAAAATATAAAAAATATAATAAATTCAATGACTTAAAGTTTTTCTAGGTTCTAAGTGTGTGTATTCGGGGTGGCATAAATTGTCACTGACTGACAATTTGTGTCACTTGCAGACAGTGTGCCGTAATATTTATGGCATTATGTTAATTACTGACCGCGATAAGTAGTAGTAAGAGTAAAGTGTGTATATTAAAGTTCAATAAAAGCGCAATGTAAGTGGCTCTCATATCACCTTGTCACTATTCAATGCCCAGTTTCTTAATACGATAGCGTAATTGTCTAAAGCTTATGCCAAGTAGTTTGGCTGCTTCAGTTTTATTCCAGCGTGCTTGTGTGAGGGCTTTTTCTATAGAGGCGCGTTCTGCTGCTTCAAGTGCATTATCTAATGGTACTTCTTGGTCAGTAGCTGTAATTTGTTCGCTTTTTATTGTTGTAGCTTGTGAAGTAAAGCTTTGCACAGGTAAATTCAAATCGTTTGTTGAGAGTTTATCGTTGTCAGCAAGTGTAACCGCTCGTTCTAATATATTTTCTAATTCGCGTACGTTCCCAGGGAAAGAGTGACTAAGCAAAGCTTGCATAGCGGTATCGTCAATGGATATTTGGCGATCATACTTGTCGCTTAGCTTATTTAAAAAGTGCTCGGTTAATAGGCGAGTATCTTGAGGCCGGTTCCTCAATGGTGGCACATCCAATTTAATTACATTGATACGGTAAAAAAGATCTTGCCTAAAGTCTCCACTTTCAACTAATTCCTCAAGATTTTTGTGTGTAGCACTTAATATACGCACATCAACATGGGTTTCTTTGCTGCTGCCAATTGCACGTATAGTGCTTTCTTGTATAGCGCGCAATAGTTTAACTTGCATAGAAATCGGCAGATCAGCAACTTCGTCTAAAAAAAGTGTGCCACCGTTAGCAGCAACAAATAAACCTTCTTTGTCATGCGTGGCACCAGTAAAGCTGCCCTTCATGTGGCCAAAAAACTCGCTTTCCATTAGCTCGGTAGGTATCGCACTGCAGTTAACGGGTACAAATGGCTGGTCTTGTCGTGCGCTCATATTGTGAATTAGTGTGGCAACGAGCTCTTTGCCTGTGCCAGACTCACCGTGTATATAAACAGGAGCTTGACTACGTGATAGTTTATATATTTTTTGACGCAATACGTCTAGC
>JAHDBX010000151.1 GCA_020630145.1 Gammaproteobacteria bacterium
GTTCCAAATTTGAGCAGCATTATTAAAAACACCGCCTTCTAATGAAGTAATAATATCTTCAAGGCTTTTGCCAGCAAAGTCAGTACCTTCAACTAAACCGTTTAGCTTAGTAACGTAAGAAGCGTGATGCTTGCCGTAATGAAAATCTAAAGTTTCCGCAGAAATATGAGGCGCTAAGGCATCTTTTGCATAAGGAAGTTCAGGGAGAGTAAATGACATCTTGGTATCCTATTTGGGTTACAACTAATACAGAACTTTTACATAAGGGGAAAGTAAAAGACTGCGTACCTAAAACAGGATTATACGAAAAATAAGTAAGGTTTGATATACGCGAATGTTAAAAGCTTATCTCTTTTATAACGTTTAGAGGCTCCAATTACCATTAGCGTTAAATTGCCTGTCCCATTTATTTACAATAATACAAAACAACTCAGCCGTTTTTTCTGCGTCATAAATAGCAGAGTGGGCAGCATCAGTATCCCAAACAATGCCAGCTGCTTCAGCAGCTCGTGCTAATACAGTTTGCCCATAAGCAAGGCCAGCAAGTGAAACCGTATCTAAAGTGCTAAAGGGGTGGAAAGGGTTACGTTTCATATTGGTGCGTTCTACCGCGGCGTTAACAAAGTTCAAATCAAAAGGCGCATTGTGCCCAACCAAAATGGCGCGAGAACAATCGTGGTTTTTTAGTGCGGTACGAATGGGTTTAAATATCAAATCTAAAGCTTCACGCTCGGGTTTCGCATTGCGTAAAGGTGAGTCAGGGTCAATACCGGTAATAGATAATGACGCGGGTTCAATGTTGGCACCCGTGAATGCCTCAACGTGTGTCGAAACAGTGTAATCAGGTGAAAAACGCCCTTGATCGTCCACTTTTAATATTACAGCGGCAATTTCGAGCAAAGCATCGGTGTTATGGTTAAAGCCACCCGTTTCTACGTCCACAATAACAGGCATGAAGCTGCGGAAACGTTGGGCCATTAAAGACTGTGTCATAAATGTTAACTTAAATTAATCCTTTAAATAAGGAAATTTGATTATACTTATAAAAGCCTATCCTATGTGGAATTGTGATGAAAACACTGTATATAAAAATTATTATCGTCAACTTTATGCTGGTATTTACTGCTATTGCTCAAGCAGGGTTATATGTAGATGGCGGCTTATCTTATCGCCGCATCGATAATGTCGGTGGCACAGGTGCATCCGATACCATTTCAACCACTGATATTGTATTGGGCTATAAAGACAGGCTTAGTTTGCCACTGGGCTTTGGTCATGCACGCGACACGTACGATATACGTGGACAATATCGCAAATATGATTATTCCTCACGCAGCGACTTAAATTATACCGAATGGCAGTTTACAGGCACCTTCCGTAAATTTCTTAATAGACGTTGGTGGTTACTATTTTCTGGGGGTTATTTGCTGATTAATACGGATATTGCGGCAAATGGTTTAGACCGTATTTCCTTAGGCGTAGAAAATGGTTACCGTTTAAGCGACAACCTCTTGTTAACAGCGGGCTATATCTATCGTAATACCTCGTATGATAATAATGACGATGTTGATATAAGCCATGGCTATTCTGTCGGTGCAAAGTATGACTTCGGTGATTTTCTATCGGCCTTTACTAAATACCATATTGACCATGGATACATAGACAGTCTTGGTATAGCTGTGCCGGATACGCGCATAACAAGGACACAAGCAGGTATACTAGTCGCCGTAAATCAAAACAGTGCTTTACGCCTAATGTACGAACAAATTAACGATGGCACGTCATCTAATGAAGTTTATAGTACAGACTTTGTTTTACGCTATTAACCTATAACAACATAATACAAACTATGAATTTTTATATACAATTATTTTGGCGAATTTTTCTGCGCAAGGAAACGCCAGCTAATGTACCTGCATCACAAGCACTATTTTTAAGTCTAGCTGTTCTATCGTTTTTAATCGGTTGTGGGCACTTGCTATTTGTGTCTGGCCAAATCTTACCTAGCTTCTTGGTTATCTTTTTAGATATTGCCGTATTAATTTTATTTGTACATTTTTTATTAAAAATGTTTAATTTTGAGGCGCGTTTCACACAAACGATAAGTGCCTTGCTCGGTATGAACTTGCTCGTTATGATCATCATGATACCGGCAAAAACCTATTTGGCAAAAACGGTTCCGGCCTATATGGAGCTTATGCAAAACCAACAAAAGCCCGAGCCAGATATGCTGCTGTTTGTTAGTGCAATATTTGTATTGGTTATGTTTGTTAAAACATTTAAAGCCATGGCGCAAATTTTTGTATTCTCTTTGGAAGTCCCTATAGGTAGAGCCTACGTTTTTTGTGGTATTTACTTTATTAGTAGCTTAATAGTGAATGACAGCTTGCTTAGCGTATTTGCTAAGAGTGCTACAACAACAGTATGACCCAGCCAATAAAAATTCATATTTTAGGAATATGTGGCACCTTTATGGGTGGCATAGCCCAAATTGCTAAGCAAGCGGGCTTTCAGGTTTATGGATCTGATCAAAACGTTTATCCCCCAATGAGTACCCAGTTAGAAGCGTCGGGTATCGCATTACTATCAGGTTTTGAAAATGTAGACTTTGCCGAACAGCCTGATGTGGTTGTTGTCGGCAATGCCATGAGCCGTGGTAATCCTGCTATAGAACTAATGCTCGATAAAAACTTGCCTTATATATCGGGCCCACAATGGCTATATGAAAATATACTGCGTGACAAATGGGTGTTAGCGGTTGCGGGTACGCACGGTAAAACCAGCACCAGCAGTATGCTGGCGTGGATACTGGAATATGCAGGTTTTAACCCCGGTTTTTTAATAGGTGGTGTGCCGCAAAACTTTGGTATTTCTGCACGTATAGGCATGCAAGATGGTGAGCCAAGTAAATTCTTTGTAATTGAAGCAGACGAATACGACACGGCATTTTTTGATAAGCGCTCAAAGTTCTTACATTATCACCCCAAAACATTAGCGATTAATAATTTAGAGTTTGATCACGCCGATATTTTTGATGACCTGGCTGCTATTCAAAAACAGTTTCATCATCTTATTCGTACTGTGCCACCTAAAGGCAAAGTATTGATGAACGGCGAAACCCAAGCCATTGCCGAAGTCGAAAAAATGGGCTGCTGGTCCGAGCAAGACTTTATGTATACAAGTGAACAAAAGCCACAAGGCTGGAGTGCCGTTAAGTCTGTGCAGGACGCCTCAGTATTTGAGGTTGTATACAATAACAAAGCCTGTGCACAGCTAAGTTGGGACTTAATCGGTGATCATAATATGCAAAATGCCTTGTCGGCTATAGCGGCAGCAAAGCATATGGGCATATTGCCTGAGGTCTCAGCTGAGGCATTGTCGCAATACAAAACCACAAAGCGCCGCCTTGAATTACTGGATACGGTCAAGGGTGTTGCGGTGTATGACGACTTTGCTCATCACCCAACGGCCATAGCGACTACCTTGCAAGGCTTACGTGCCAAAGTGGGTAAGCAGCGTATTCTTGCGGTATTAGAGCCGCGCTCTAACACCATGAAAATGGGCGTACACAATGAGGTTTTAGCTAAGAGTTTATTAGAGGCCGATCACAGTTATTTGTTTTTAACAGATGACTTACGCTCAAATTTCGCTACTATTAGTACAGAGAATATAAATCTTGAAAGTAGCGTTGATTATATCGTCAATAAATTGAAGTCTGAAGCCGTAGCGGGCGATCATATTATTGTCATGAGCAATGGCGGCTTTCAGGGTATTCATCAAAAAATAATAAAAGCGCTACAATGATGTGCGCACCAACAATATCGAGACACCGTGAAAACAGTACCAGAAAAAATAGCCAAATACGAAGTACATGAGGAAGTAGGCCGTGGTTCTTGCGGCGTAGTGCATAGGGCTTACGACCCATTTGTGGCACGCGAAGTTGCGCTAAAAATTGCTTTTTCAGATCAGAGCAATCTAGACCCTGAAAAGACTTTGCAATACAGCCATGAATTTTTCTCCGAGGCACATGCAGCCGGTAAGCTCAGTCACCCGAATAGTGTATCGCTATATGACGCAGGTGAAAAAGAAGGCTTTCGCTACATTGTTATGGAGTATGTCAAAGGCTATACCTTGCTTGACCATATTGAAAAGCCAGCATTGCACCTAACGCTAGAACAAAAAGTCGATGCCATATTCCGTTGTTGCAAGGCTTTAAGCTACGCACATAAGCTAGGCGTTGTGCATCGTGATATCAAGCCCAGTAATATTATGCGCACCGAAGATGGCGAAACGAAAATCATGGATTATAGTATCGCAACCATCATGGAAGGGCATAGCATTGACCCCGATAAAATTATTGGTTCGCCTACCTATATGTCGCCTGAACAAATTTTGAAAAAAGGTGTTGGTCGACACAGCGACTTATACTCCTTAGGTGCAGTGGCTTACCACCTAATCAGTGGCCGCCGCCCATTCGACGGCACCGAAATTAAACAAGTTATGCTCGATGTTGTGCATAAGCCAGCAGTCGAGTTGAAAAAGCTTGACAGTACGATTCCTAGTTTCTTGTCAGACATTATTGCAAAGGCCATGAGCAAAGATCCTGCTGATCGTTTTGCAAGCTGCCAGGAGTTTGCAGAACAATTAACGCGAGCATTTAATATACTGCGTTATCAAGAGCGTCGTATTGCACAGTTAGAAAACCGTGACACCTTAAAAAGTTTAGATTTCTTTAAAGACTTTTCAGACGATGAAGTAGAAGAAATTATTGGTAAAAGTGAATTTATCAGCTTTGCTAAAAATGACCATATTGTAAAAGAAGGCGATATAGACCAAGCCTTTTACATACTGGCACGCGGTGAAGTGCAAATAGAAAAGTCGAATAAACCGCTAGCGACATTGCAACAAGGTGATTGCTTTGGCGAAGTGGGTTTTCTTAGTGACCATAAGCGTACAGCAAGTGTAAAAGCGAATAGCGATGTATTAGTACTAAAAATAAACTCAATATCAATAGATGCCTTGTCTGCGGATGCGCAACTGAGTTATTACAAAGCCTTTACCGAAATACTGATTTATCGCTTACTGATGACCAGTGCAAAATTGTCGGCGGCAATACAAACCTGAGGTTACGTTATTATGTCAGAAAAAATAGTCAAAACAGATGCCGAATGGCAAGCGCAATTAAGCAGTGAGCAATACAAAGTCACCCGCAAACACGGTACAGAGCGTGCCTTTACAGGCGAGTATCACGACAGTAAAAAAACAGGTCTCTATAAATGCATATGCTGCGACGAAGTCCTGTTCGACTCTGAGCATAAATTTGATTCCGGCACTGGCTGGCCCAGTTA
>JAHDBX010000152.1 GCA_020630145.1 Gammaproteobacteria bacterium
AAAGGGCTTCTCTTCGTAGGCAAGGTCAAAGCCATGCTGCTGTTTTAAACAATCCAGCACTTTAACAGCCTCTGCCATTACTTCAGGACCAATACCATCACCAGGCAGTAAAATAATTTTCTTTGTCATGTTTACTCTCTAAACCATTATTCGCGAGCACAAAAGCGCGCGCATTGTACACTATTACAAGGCTGCTGGCTTGTACTCAGTTTGCGGCCATAATGCGGCAATTTCGTCGGCCTGTTGCTCAGCGGTAAATTGCTCCCAGACAATGCCATTCACATCGGCTGACTCACTAAAACTATCTGACTGCTCGACTTCCCAGCCTATATGCCTTATTTGAGCCACCTCATCTGTTGTTTTGCGAATGGAAAAATTTAGGCTTTCTGTACGCCATAAAGCATATTCACCATCAACCACTAAGCTAGGTTCTGCCTGCAAGCGCTGACTATAATCAAGCACTGAAGCGGCAATATCACTTACACCAATAGCAACATGAAACTTTTGCACTAGACTCCAGCCTTGATCGCATTAAACAACCACGGCGCCGACGCTTGTCGCTTAAGCTCGTAAGCCTTTATTGCATCTGCATCTTGTAGAGTTAAACCAATATCATCAAAGCCATTTAATAAGCAATGGCGGCGAAACTCATCAATTTCAAATGCTATTTTTTCACCAGACGGCGTGATAACAAGCTGCTCTTCTAAATCTATAGATAACTCATAGCCCTCGTTCTTATACATTTCTGCAAACAACTGCTCAACCTGAGCCTCACTTAAGACAATCGGCAACAAGCCATTTTTAAATGAGTTGTTATAAAATATGTCGGCATAACTTGGTGCAATAATCGCACGAAAGCCATAGTCATCTAAGGCCCACGGCGCATGCTCTCGGCTAGAACCACAACCAAAATTTTCACGCGCCAATAACACGCTGGCACCTTGGTAACGTGACTGGTTCAATGCGAAATCGGGATTTAAAGGCCTGCCTTCACATGATTGATCTGGTTGCCCTTCATCTAAATAACGCAACTCATCGAATAAATTTTTACCAAAACCACTGCGTTTAATAGACTTCAAAAACTGCTTAGGTATGATCATATCCGTATCAACATTGGCCCTATCCATTGGTGCTACCAAACCTTTATGCTGTGTAAATGCTTTCATTTTAAAACTCCCTTACATCAACAAAATGTCCTGCTATAGCAGCTGCTGCTGCCATTTCAGGGCTAACTAAATGGGTACGACCACCATAGCCTTGGCGGCCTTCAAAATTACGGTTAGAGGTTGAAGCACAATGTTCACCTGCACCTAATTTATCTGCATTCATTGCTAAGCACATTGAACAACCCGGTTCACGCCACTCAATACCCGCGTCAGTAAATATTTTGTCTAAACCTTCAGCTTCTGCTTGCGCTTTAACTAAGCCTGAACCCGGCACAACAATGGCTTCTTTAACCGAAGCTGCTTTTTTTCGGCCTTTAATAACGGATGCTGCCGCACGCATATCTTCTATACGTGAATTCGTACATGAACCAATAAATACGCGATCCAAATGAATATCTTTGATAGCCTGCCCCGCTTCTAAACCCATATACTCCAAAGCTCGCTCTATACCCGCTTTCTTGGTTGCATCAGTTTCTGCTTTAGGGTCTGGCACTACACCATGAACTGGAAGCACCATTTCTGGCGAAGTACCCCAACTCACCTGTGGGTCAATACCATTGCCATCAATCTCTACTACTGTATCAAAAACAGCATCGGCATCACTAACAAGATTCTGCCAAGCTTCTACAGCCTGGTCCCAAATTTCACCTGTTGGCGCAAAAGGCCTACCTTTTACATAATCTATTGTGGTCTGATCAACAGCTACCATGCCTGCTCTAGCGCCTGCCTCAATAGCCATATTGCATACGGTCATACGACCTTCCATCGACATATCACGGAAAACCTGTCCGCCAAATTCAATCGCATAGCCGGTGCCACCAGCTGTGCCAATTTTAGCGATAATGGCTAACACCACATCTTTTGGCGTGACGCCAGCCTGCAAACGGCCATCAACACGTACCAACATGTTTTTCATTTTCTTTGCAACCAAACATTGTGTTGCCATAACATGCTCAACCTCTGACGTACCTATACCGTGTGCCAAGGCACCCAAAGCACCATTGGTCGCCGTATGCGAGTCACCGCATACTATCGTCATACCCGGCAAAGAAGCACCACTCTCAGGGCCAATAACATGCACAATACCTTGGCGTTTATCATTGATTTTAAATTCGGTAATGCCGAAGCTATCGCAGTTATCATCTAGTGTTTGCACCTGAATTTTAGATACAGGGTCTTCAATACCCTCTACACCTGATTCACGCTCTTTACTTGTTGTCGGCACGTTATGATCGGGGGTGGCCAATATGCTATCTACACGCCATAGTTTGCGGTCAGCTAGGCGCAAACCTTCAAAAGCTTGTGGAGATGTCACTTCGTGAACAATATGGCGGTCAATATAGATTAAAGCAGAGCCATCATCACGCTGCTTAACTAAATGGGCGTCCCATAATTTATCGTATAAGGTCTTACTCATTTCACTAAACCTGAATAAATCGTTGAATTGCGGCGAATTATAGACAATAATTGCAATTACTCAAATTCATTATTTTATTTTTAGTAATTCCAAACTGGAATACCAACCGAGTTACACCCCAAGAGCCACACTATGGACACAAGAGAAATTCAAGCTTTTATAGCCATCGCTAAGCACCAGTCTTTTTCAATCGCTGCGGAAGACTTATTTATAACTCAACCAGCAGTTAGCAAGCGTTTAGCCAGCCTAGAAGAAGAACTGCAACAAAAACTGTTTGATCGCATTGGCCGAAAAGCCTTATTAACCCCTGCGGGAGAAATATTTCTACCTAAAGCACAGCAGATCATTCAAACCTTTAATGAAGCAGCAAAGAGCCTAGATAATCTTGACAATAAGCTAACCGGCACACTCCGTATAGCCACTAGTCATCACATTGGGCTGCACCGCTTACCAAACATTCTACGCAAATTTATTGAAGACTATCCTGAGGTACAGATTAATATTCGTTTTCTGGATTCTGAACAAGGCCGTATAGCCATTGAAGATGATGAAGTAGATATTGCACTTGTTACTTTGCCAAACAATGAGTTTAGGCAATATACTAAATTAAAAATTAAGCTTGTTTGGAAAGATGAATTAGCGTTTATTTGCGGCAAGCAACACCCTATTGCGCTTAATAATATTACTGGCCTTGACAAGCTTTGTCAGATACCTGCAATTTTACCTAGCAAACAAACGATTACTCGACAAATTTTAGAGCGAGCCTTACATGACAGCAAACTTTCAACACAAACGTTGTTTGAAACTAACTATCTTGAAACAATAAAAACAATGGTATCGATTGGTTTAGGCTGGAGCATTCTACCTAAAACTATGATAGATGAAAGTCTGCATGAAATCAGCAGCAAAGAAAACTTATCTCGCGACTTAGGCATCATTTACCACCCAAGCCGCACAATGAGTAAAGCCTGTTTAACTTTATTAGAAGACTATTTGCCCACCTATATCCCATAGACTTCACATGATTAACACTATAGCTGTTTCAAACTATCGTTCTATTTTAAGCAACGTTATTCCACTAAGCCAACTTAACGTTGTAACCGGCGCTAATGGTAGTGGCAAATCAAATTTATACCGTGCTTTAAAACTGTTATCTGAAACTGCACAAGGTGGAATCATTAATGCACTCGCCACTGAAGGTGGTCTGCCAAAAACTTTTTGGGCAGGCCCCAAAACATTAAGTAAAGAAATGAAAGCGGGTAACATTCCTGTGCAAGGAAGCCACCATAATAATACAAAATTAAAACTGGGTTCTGCCAGTGAAGACTTTAGCTACGCTATCACACTTGGTATCACCAAACCCGTTAGCCCACCGAGTAAGTTCTTTCTAGACCCTGAAATAAAACGTGAGTGCATATGGTCAGGCAACGTTTATCGGCCTGCATCCTTACTGCTCGATAGACAAGGTGCTTTAGTTAAAATTCGTAAAGGCAGAGAATGGCACATACTCAGCAAACACCTAAGTACAAGCGAAAGTATCTTTAGCGCACTTTCCGACCCTAGCCAAACACCAGAACTCTTACGACTACGAGAATATATCAAAGCATGGCGTTTTTACGATCACTTTAGAACAGACAGTGAATCACAAACTCGAGCGCCACAACTTGGCACTAGAACGACTGTACTTCATCACAATGGACACGACTTAGCTGCCGCACTACAAACCATTAAAGAAATTGGTGATGAAGATGCACTTAATAATACGATAAGTGATGCATTTCCAGGTGCCACCTTACACATCGACGTACAAGAGGACAATCGTTTTTCAGTGCAGCTAAAACAACACGGGCTACTTCGGCCTTTGTCATGCGCTGAATTCTCAGATGGTACATTACGATATATTTTATTAACTGCTGCACTACTTTCACCCAGACCCCCACCACTTATGATACTCAACGAGCCAGAAACCAGTTTGCACCCGGACCTATTACCAGCTCTAGCTCGTCTTATTATAAAAGCATCAGAGAACAAACAAATCTGGGTTGTTTCACATGCCAATAGGCTGCTTAATGCTTTGCAAGAACATGAAACATGTAACACAATAGCATTAGAAAAAACGCTAGGCGAAACGGAGATTCTAGGGCAGACATTATTAAATACACCTGCATGGAAATGGCCATAGATAAGACAATAAACTATGACAAATAGAGAACAAGAACCACAACAATCTAATTTTGGCAGAGGCATGCTCTACTTAGGCGCTATACTGTTACTCGGCTTGATATTGGTTTGGTATTTTGATGGTCGGTTAAACCAATTATACAATCCCAACAGCGATATAACTTCAAACAAAACCGATAACTACAATGAAGTTATCTTAGAACGTAACGCATATAGCCATTATGTAACCAGTGGAAAAATCAATGGTAAAGACGTTGAATTTTTCTTAGATACAGGTGCTACATCTGTCAGCATACCTGAAAGAATCGCTCAGCGTTTAGGGTTAAAAAAAGGCCGACCTTACCAAGCATCTACAGCTAACGGCATTATCACTGTATACGCAACGACACTTGATAACGTTCAAATAGGCAATATCAAATTACGCAACATTGAAGCTTCTATTAACCCCCAATCAAACGATGATATTTTACTTGGCATGTCGTTTTTAAAACATCTTGATTTTGCTCAACAAGGCAAGCAGCTAATACTAAGGCAAAATATCTAC
>JAHDBX010000153.1 GCA_020630145.1 Gammaproteobacteria bacterium
GATTCCAGTCCATAAAGTCGGGAATACCCGGCGTAGATTGAATTTTAGTGTTTTCTGGTGACGATGCTTCTAGCTTTAAATACATAGCCATGCCATAACCACCTAAGCCAAAAAATACGCCCTGACCTAAACTTAATATACCGCCGTAACCCCATAACAGAACTAAACTGACCGCAGCAAAGGCATACGTTAAGTATTTGCCTACTAAGTTTAAACGGAATGCATCTAAAAACATCGGAAATACAATCAATATTAAAACCGCTAAAATAATAAATCCGGTTAAGCCACTTTTGCCGCCCATTAATTTTTCATATGTAAATTGCATAGTTATCTCCAAAAAGTGTAAATGCGAACATTAGCGACGCACCTTGCTAGCAAACAAACCTTCCGGCTTAAACATCAAGATTAAAACCAAGGCAAACAAGGTATAAACTTTTGCCATTGAGCCACTTATAAAGAACTCTAATATAGACTGTGCTTGCGCAATTGAGAAAGCAGAAACGATGGTACCCATAAGACTTGCTGCACCACCAAACACAACAACCATAAAGGTATCTACTATATATAAGGTGCCAGTTGTAGGCCCCGTAGAAGCAATGGTGGTAAATGCCGCACCGGCTATACCCGCTATACCGCAACCTAAGGCAAAGGTGTAACGATCAACTTTTTTAGTATTAATACCAACCGCGCCACTCATAATTCGGTTTTGTGTGGTTGCTCTAACACGCAAACCCCAGCTTGATTTATATAAAAGATAAAAAACGCCCAGTGTTACCACTGCCGTTAAAGCCAAAACGAACATACCATTCAGTGGTATATCAATGGTTTCGGTTGGCTGATAAGAACCTAGCAACCATTCAGGTAAAGTTGGACTGACTTCGCGTGCCCCAAATAAAGAGCGAAATGATTGCTGCATAATTAAACTTAAACCCCAGGTTGCCAGTAAGGTATCCAGAGGTCTTTTGTACAAATGTCGAATCAAGGCAAACTCGGCTAGATAACCCAATATACCAGCGACAATAAAGGCCATAACGATGGCAAAAATAAAGTAATAAGGCATAAAAGCTGGGATATATTGTTCAGTTAAGCTGGCAAGCAAGTAAGTTGTATAGGCACCAACAGCCATAAACTCACCATGCGCCATATTAATAACTCCCATCTGTCCAAAAATAATGGCTAGCCCTAATGCCATTAACAACAGTACGCTAAACAAACTTATGCCCGCAAAACCTTGCATAGCGAATATAGAACCCAGTTCACTGTATGTGTAATCGCCCATTTTCTAATCTCCGCAATTTAATGAAATTGTGCTTAATGTATATATGTAGAATAAATAGTGAGTGAACATCCTTGTTCATCATTCACCACCCGTTATTTAATTATTGATAACCTTTAGGGAATGGGTCAGGCTCAATCAAGTCAGATTCATAAACCACGGTTGCTTGACCATCTTTATTCCACCGACCGACTCGCGCCACACTCCATAAGTGGTGGTTAGGGTGAAGCTTCACATAACCTTCTGGTGCAGTTGTAAGCTCAATGTCACCTTCTTCTGATGCTGCCACCACTTTATCGACATCAAACGAGCCAGCTTTTTCTACAGCAGCCTTCCATAACCATGGACCTAAGTATGCTGCTTGTGTCACATCACCAATCACACTGTCTTCACCCCACATTTTTTTGAACTCTGCAACAAAAGCTTTGTTATTAGGGTTGTCTTGGCTTTGGAAGTATTTCATGATGGAATAAAAACCTTCCAGGTTTTCACCACCAATGCCGAGCACTTCATCTTCAGTCACCGAGATAGTAAGCAATGTTTGCTTCTTCGCTGTAATACCGGCCGCTTTTAATTGCTTAAACCACGCGACGTTACTTCCACCCACAACAGCGGCATAAATCACATCTGGTTTTTTAAGACGTATCTTATTAATCACTGAACCAAACTGGGTATTACCAAGTGGCTTGTACTCTTCACCTACTACTTTGCCACCTAATACATTTTCAATATGCTTACGTGCTATTTTCATAGATGTTCTAGGCCAAATATAGTCAGAACCTATTAAGTAAAAAGTCTTGGCTTTCTTTTCTTTCGCAACCCAGTTAAGGCCATCAAGAATTTGCTGTGTTGCTTCTTGACCTGTATAAATTACATTTTTTGATTGTTCTAAACCTTCATAAAATGTTGGGTAATATAAGAGACCATTTTCTTTTTCAAACACAGGTAGCACTGCTTTTCGAGATGCTGATGTCCATGCACCAAATACTGCTGCCACTTTATCTTTAACTAATAGTTTTCTAGACTTCTCTGCAAAAGTTGGCCAATCACTTGCACCATCTTCTTGAATGATTTTGATTTGTCTGCCTAAAATACCACCCATATCATTGATTTGTTTAATCGCTAATTTTTCTGCTTCTTGCGCGCCCGTTTCACTAATTGCCATAGTGCCAGTAAGCGAATGCAGAATACCAACGGTGACCTCACTATCAGTAACCGCTAATCCAGTTGTATTTGCTTGCGCAACAGCAATAGAACCATAACTACTTAAAGCTATTAAGCTAGCACTCACTATTGCGAGCTTACTTAACTTTTTTCGGTGGGATGAAATTGAAGGAAGAACCTTCTGTAATGTCTTGTTCATAATAAAGCCTCGTTTTGAGTTACACCTAACTTAGTCAGGCTGTGTTTTATTCAACGAGGCCATTATGTTCGATTAACACAAATGACAAAATGAGCGTAAGTAGTTATACAACTACGCTTTATGACGTATATCTACAAATACTATTGCCTTTCAAGCTTACACAAATATATAAGCTCAAGATTTAGCGCTATATACGTAATATGACGCATGCCAGAAATTTTCATTAAATGCTAAGGTATTCATATAAGAAATAGGTGACTTAATAAAGTGTACAAATAAGGCCCACAACCTCACATAAGATAACGCACTATTTATAAGCGAATTTGGCTCAAGCTCTATGTCATAGCGCACCATCTTCGATCTTGAAAATTGAGAAATTAATATTAAGTGCATCGAAGTCGAGTATTAATCACCTGCTTACTTATATAGTAGACAAGGTATGCTAATTGCATAGTTATAGGAGTCAACTACGCTAGCATGTAATTTATTTCATTAATCCGGGCTAGACTCTATAGCAAAACAACACCATGAATGCAAAACAACAAATCTTTAGAGTCAGGCGAAAGTATAATCAGTGGGTTAATAATCAAACTCTCGAAGATTATGCTTTACGTTTCACTGCCAAGCGTGCTCGAAAATGGTCGCTAGCACGTGTTGCAAATACTGCCTTAGGCGCCATTTCCTTTTTAGCGCTCGAGGCTATTGGCGGAGCAATAACCATAAGTTACGGCTTCAATAATGCTTCCGCGGCTATTTTAACCGTAAGCCTTATTATTTTATTAGCTGGCATACCCATCTGTTACTACGCAGCAAAGTACGGGGTAGATATAGATCTACTAACTAGAGGTGCTGGCTTTGGTTACATTGGCTCTACTGCCACATCACTAATTTATGCTTCATTTACGTTTATATTTTTCGCACTTGAAGCCGCCATTATGGCAATGGCATTAAAACTAATGTTTTCTATTCCTTTAAGCCTTGGTTATGTAATCTGTTCTATTATCGTTATACCTTTAGTTACACATGGCATCACGCTAATTAGTCGTTTTCAATTATGGACACAGCCGTTGTGGATCATTCTTCAGATCATGCCGTTTATTTATCTTTTATTGAACGATACAAGCTCTATAGCTGAATGGCAAAACTTTGCTGGCCTAGAAAACGACAATAAAGGTACCGTAAGCTTAATCTACTTTGGTACCGCTACTGCTGTTTTGTTTTCTTTAGTCGCTCAAATAGGAGAGCAAGTAGACTTCTTACGATTCTTGCCCGAAAAAAAGCCGCACAATTATTTTAGATGGTGGGTCGCATTACTTTCTGCTGGCCCGGGTTGGATTCTTATTGGCATGGCAAAATTATTTGCTGGCTCGTTACTCGCATACATTACTTTAAGTAAAGGCATACCGGCAAGTGATGCTGCCGACCCTACAACTATGTATACCATTGCTTTCGAAAACTTAACGAATAACCCTCAAACCGCTCTATTGGTAAGCGGCATTTTCGTCATTCTTTCTCAAATGAAAATAAATGTTACCAACGCTTATGCGGGATCTATTGCCTGGTCTAATTTTTTCTCACGTTTAACGCACAGCCACCCGGGGCGCGTTGTATGGCTGGTATTCAATGTGGTTATCGCGTTAATGTTGATGGAAATAGGTGTTTACCAAACCTTTGAACAAACATTAGGTGCCTACGCTATTATTGCTGTTAGCTGGGTAAGCTGTTTAGTAGCAGACTTAGTGATTAATAAGCCCTTAAAGCTCAGTCCTAAACACATTGAATTTCGCCGTGCTTATTTACACGACATCAACCCAGTTGGCATTGGGTCAATGGTCATTTCATCTATAGCCGGGATGCTTTGTTATGCAGGCATATTTGGCCCAGAAGCAAAAGCGCTTGCTCATTTCATCACTATTCTCTTTGCTTTTATAGCATGTCCAACAATAGCGATACTGACTAAAGGGAAGTATTACCTCGCAAGAGAACAAGATCGTTTTTCTGAAACAGAAATTGAATGCTGTATTTGCCAAAATATTTATGAAAAAGAAGACATGGCGTATTGCCCTGCCTATAAAGGCCCTATCTGTTCACTGTGCTGCTCACTCGATGCGCGTTGCCATGATATGTGCAAACAAACCAAAAAAGTGCCTGAGCAAATTTTACATTTTATGTCTAACCACCTACATCCCAAAGTGGCATCTTCAATTGACAGCAAACTGATTCGATTTGGCTTACTGGTTATTTCGGTATCTACCATACTTGCTTCTTTACTATTAGTCTCTTACTTAAATGCTAAAACCAACAACCCTGACATAGACCTATTAATGTATGGACTTCTATGGAAGGTCTTTGCAATATTATTAATTTTAACCGGTATTACTGCTTGGTTATTTGTATTGGCTCATGAAAGTCGTCTTGTTGCTCAAGAGGAATCTAAAAATCAAAACACCTTGTTAACAAAAGAGATTTATGCGCATAGAAAAACGGATGAGCAACTTCAAAAAGCAAAAGAAGTTGCCGAATCGGCCAACAACGCTAAAAGTCGATACTTGACGGGTATTAGCCACGAACTACGTACACCACTCAATTCCATTTTAGGTTATGCCCAATTGTTAGAAGTTGACAATGATATTCCGCTAGCATTACGCGGAAAAATTTCTGTT
>JAHDBX010000154.1 GCA_020630145.1 Gammaproteobacteria bacterium
AGCCTCTCAGCTAAAGGTATACCTTTATGCTGTCCATGCGTATAAGTTTTTGACACTAAACGGGTTAAATTCTTATAACCCTCATCATTTTGGCACAGTAGTACCATCCTATCGGTTACAAGGTTGCCACCTTGTGAATGCGGGTTATTTTCTTCGTCTGTTTGCAAACGCAAATCAACGCCCAAAATAGGCTTAATACCATTTGCTAAGGTTGCTTTGAAAAAGCGTACCGCAGCAAACATATTGCTCTGATCCGTTAAGGCAATAGCCGGCATATCAGCTTTTACTGCCGATTCGGCTAAAGACTTAATTTTAACCACGCCATCCACAAGCGAATACTCGCTATGAACACGTAAATGGATAAAACTTGGGGGCGATTTGGGCGCTATTGTTGAAACCTCAGACATAGGCGTAGTCTGATAGTTGTTAGACAAATATGCAAGATTGAATAATATCGAATTTTGTGATTCAAGCCATTATGTTTGCTTGTCGTTTAGCTTTTCATCAATGCTATCTGCACCGGCTTATAACTACGGCGGTGTTCAGGGCAGGCACCATGCTCCTGCAACAGTTCACGGTGTAATTTGGTTGGATAGCCCTTGTGCTTCGCGAACTGGTATTGTGGATACTTGTCATGCATTTCAACTAAAAGCGCATCACGCGCCGTTTTAGCCAAAATTGATGCTGCTGAGATAGCTTGTACTTTACTATCGCCCTTAATAATCGCTTCACCCGGCACATTTAGGCATGAGGGCAATCGATTTCCATCTACCTGAACAAAGCTAGGCTGGCTAGCCAGTCCATCTACTGCTCTACACATAGCCAATAAAGAAGCATGCAATATATTCAGTTCATCAATCTCTTCTACACTTGCTTGCGCAATGCACCACGTTGTCTTTGCCTTAACTTCTTCAGCCAAAGCCTCGCGTCGCTTCTCAGACAAGGCTTTAGAGTCGGCTAAGCCCGCTATAGGCTGCTCTGGATCAAGGATAACAGCTGCCGCAACCACCGGGCCAGCCAAAGGACCCCGCCCTGCCTCATCAACACCGGCGACTAATTTTGCGATTTTCATAGGTGCTGGCTATAAATGTTTCGGTGAACTATATGCATAAAAACATTATACTGCGCTCTATGGAAAATAAAAACATAATGATACTGGCTGGCGAAAACTCTGGTGACATGTATGCCGCAGGTATGATAAATGAACTGCGTCAACTCGATAGCACCTTACAGTTTACAGGGATGGGCAGCACACATATGAAAAGTGCGGGTGCCGATTTAGTATTTGATGCAAAGAATATTGGTGTGATGGGCTTAATTGAAGTATTAAAACACTGGCCTGAAATTAGCAAAGCACTTAAAACTGTTGAAAAGGCTATTCGAGAAAACCCACCTGAGCTGCTAGTACTTATTGACTATGTAGAGTTTAATTTACGCATGGCTGCTATTGCTAAAGAAATTGGCGTAAAGGTTTTATTTTATGTTAGTCCACAGATATGGGCATGGAGACCTGAACGTATTCATAAAATAGGCACGCTGGTTGATATGATGGCTGTCTTATTTCCTTTTGAAGTAAAGTATTACGAAGATGCTAATATCCCAGTACGTTATGTTGGCCATCCATTAGCCAGCAAAGCCAAAGCAACAGTCAGTAAGGAAGACTTTAGGCAAGAATTCGACATCCCGAGTAACAAGAAAATTATTGGCATATTACCTGGCAGTCGCTCTCATGAGCTAGAACAGATACTGCCTACTCTTTTGTTAAGTGCGCAAGCATTAAATGCTCAGCATAATGACCTTGTATTTTTTATTCCTGTTGCACCATCATTAGATAAAAAAATGATCGACCGTATTCTACGCAAATACCCCTTGGCAAACTGTCAGCAAGTATCAGGGCGTTCTTACGATATTATGAATGCATCACATTCAGTCATGATAGCATCTGGGACCGCTACTTTAGAAACGGCTTTAATTGGTACGCCGATGGTAATCGTTTACAAAGTAAGCAAGCTATCTTGGTTTTGGATGAAGAAAAAAATTAATATTGCCAATGTAGGTCTAGCAAATATTGTGGCTGGCAAGCGTATTGTGCCTGAGCTTATACAGCATGATTTTACTAGCACCAAGGTTGTAGCTGAAGTTAATACATTACTAAATGACAACAAACATTATCACAACGTTAAACGTGAACTACATACAATTAAAGATAGCTTTGGCGAAGAAAACTGCTCTAAGAATGTCGCCGAGCTTGCATTTGATATGTTAACTTAAGAATTATTATTGAGTTTTTCAAAGCTGGGCTTAAGCACAAAAATAATAGGCCAACGCTTACCTGTAACATATAAAACATTATTTACTTCATCATAGGCAATACCATTAGCAACATTGCCATCATTAATGTCAAGCTGGTACTGATCAATAAGCTTTGACAAATCGAAGTAAGCAACGACTTGACCTGAAAACGGACTAATAAGCACAATACGTGGGTCATACCAAATATTGGCAGCGACATACCCCTTTATCCATTCCAGTTCATTTAAACTGCTCAAGCGCTCTGTATTAAATAGTACTGGGGTTCTATGAGACAAAGAAAAATCTTTTTTGCTGCGTACTAACAGCTGGTCGGAACCGTTTGTCATATAAAACTTACCCAAGCCAAATGTTAAGCCCCAACCTTCACCTTGGTACTGATACCCTTTTACATATTGCAGGTTATTTTTATTATAAACACGTGCCTTACCTTGTTTATAACTTAATAAAACAAGATTATCTCCATCCAAGGCTAAACCTTCTGCAAATACACTCTCATTAAGGCTTTCAACACGCAATGTCTGAATATTGTTTTTCTCAACTTTATACTTCACAAGTTTTGACTGTTTATATAAACCTGTGCTCTCATATAAGTAAGGTGCCTCATACAACAAGCCTTGAGTAAAATAGCTTTTATTATGAGGCAAGGTATATAAAACCTTATAGGGAAGTTTAATTGCTTTACTAGCAGCAATAGTAAGCGATGAAAAGTTCAACAGGCTAAATAAAAGCACTATTGAAATAGCAAAGCGATGACAACTACGGGCTACGAACAACACCACGTTCACTTGCTTTAATAAATTCAACAAACAATGCAACTTCAGAATGTTCATTAATTAGAGCTTGAATAGAGTCTATGCCTTCTTGCTGTGGTTTGCGTGATTTAACCATTGCCATATACGCCTTATGTAAAGCACGAATTGCTTCTTTATCAAAGCCACGACGCTTTAAGCCTTCTTTGTTTATACCAAAGGCATCAGCATGATTACCTGCAACCACAACATAAGGCGGTACATCTCGATTTATAACCGTGCTTAAACCAGCAAAGCTATGCGCGCCAATTTTTATAAACTGATGAACGGTCGTGAAACCACCCAAAATAGCATAGTCCCCTACTTCAACATGGCCTGCAACTGAGGCCGCATTTGAAAAGACAATTTTGTCACCTAGAATACAATCATGCGCAACATGCGTATACGCCATTAATAGATTGTTATTACCAATTTTCGTCAAACGATTCGCTTTTGTTGAACCACGATTAATTGTGCAATACTCACGAAATGTATTGCCATCACCTATTTCTAAGTAAGTCTCTTCGTCTGTTTCACCTAAAGCTTGAGATGCATCACCAATAGAAGCAAATTGATGGATCTTGTTATCTTCACCCATGGTTGTTGGGCCTTTAATAACGACATGAGAGCCAATATTAGAACCTTTGCCAATAGTGACTTTACCTTCAATAACGGTATAAGGACCAATGGAGACATCATCGGCAATATTGGCCAATGAGTCGATAATTGCTGTGGGATGAATATTGCTCATGCTATCGGCTTGTTATCGCACCCATTAAACTGGCTGCACAGGCTAGTTCTCCATCAACATGAATTTCAGCAGAAAATTTCCACATATTGCGTGCTTTTTTCAATAATGTAGCCGTAATTTCCATCGTATCACCCGGTATCACTTGACGCTTAAAACGCGCCTTATCAATACAGACAAATAAATACAAACTACCTTTTTGGAAGTCAGGATTTGATTTAAAGGCCAAAACACCCGTAGCTTGCGCCATAGCTTCCAACATCAATACGCCGGGAAAAACAGGGTTACCAGGGAAATGTCCTTGAAAAAATGGCTCATTAATCGTGACATTTTTTATCACGCTAATAGATTCATTTTCTTTTAACTCAGTTACTCTATCTATTAATATAAAGGGGTAACGATGAGGTAAAATTTCTAAAATTTCATTAATATTGATTTGCAAAACAAGTTTCTCCGGACTGTTATTTCTTTACTAATTGTTTTAATTTTTTAGCCATATCATCTAGCTGCTTGATACGTACACGGTTCTTTCGCCACTGTTTAACAGGCTCTAAGGGTGTTCCTGATGCATAATGCCCCGATTCAGTAATATCATTTGTTACCATGGACTTAGCATATATATGCGTATTATCGGCTATCGATAAATGCCCTAATATGACAGCAGCACCACCAATTGTACAATGTTGACCAATTTTAGCACTACCAGCGATACCTACTTTAGCCGCTATAGCAGTATGCGCACCAATTTGCACATTGTGTGCTACTTGAATCAGATTATCTAACTTCACACCTTTCTCAATAACAGTATCACGATTAGCACCACGGTCAATAGTTGTGTTCGCGCCAATTTCCACATCGTCATGTATCACAACGCGCCCGACCTGCGGTATTTTAAGCCATACACCTTGCTTAGGCGCTAGACCAAAGCCATCAGAACCAACAATCACACCAGGGTGAATAATGACGCGGTCGCCAATGATACAATCATGCTCTATCACGGCATTGGCATGTATGCGCACATTATCGCCAATCGTACTGTTATTTTGAATAACGGCACCTGCGGCTATATAGCAATTGTTACCAATAACAACACCTTCACCAATAACAACATTAGCCGAAATTACTGCCGAAGCACCTATTTTTGCAGACTTTGCAATAACCGCATTCGGTGCAACATTCGGCTTATCATTATATTGGTCAGGGTATAGCATGTGACACACCTGAGCATAGGTATAGTATGGGTCGTCAGTAATCAAACAAGGTAACTGGCATTCAGAGCGCCACTCAGGCTTTAGTATTACAGCCGCCGCCTGACAGTCAGACAACGCTTTTAAATACGCTCTACTATTTATAAACGTGATTTGCTGGCTGTTTGCATCATCCACAGCAGCCACTCCAACAACCTCAGCATCTCTATATTTACAAC
>JAHDBX010000155.1 GCA_020630145.1 Gammaproteobacteria bacterium
TGAAGTGAAAAATGGCAATTGGTTTGAAAAGCTGCAAAGCCTTTACGAATCAGGCTTTACTAGCCCCAGCCTAAGCGATGCTTATATAAAGTTGTGTAGTTGGAGCCAGACCCAGCACCTCTTACCCGTACATGACTTATTAAATATTATCTACCATGAAGGCGATATCATCGCGCGTTATCAAGCATCTATGCCAAGCAGCCTGCGATCACGCGCTACCGCTAACTTACATTACTTATTGGAGCTAGCATTAAGCGTAGATAGCGGTCGTTACCCAAGCATCATGCGTTTTTTACAGCATATAGCAAAAGTAAAGTCAGCTAAAGACAATCAAAAGCCCAATAGCCTACGCGAGCAAGAGAATCAAAATCGCGTACAGATTATGACTATTCATGCGGCTAAAGGCTTAGAAGCACCGGTGGTATTTTTAGCTGACTCACATACGGAAAGCAACAACAATAAAGCCTATAGTTGCTTTGCAAACTGGCCAACATCGGAAGACAAAGTAAAACAATTTTTCTTACTGCCTAAGAAAAGCGAAGCACCGCAATGCTTATCAAATTTAAGCGCACAAGCAGAAAAGAAGAATGAACGCGAGGATAGCAACTTACTTTATGTTGCCATGACACGAGCCGTACATATGTTGTTTATTTCTGGCTCAGAAAATAGCCGAGCAAAAAATACATGGTACGAAAAAATTCAACAAGCTTTGCCAGAAGAAGCCATTACACATGGCAGTATTGAAACGGCCATAACAGACAATAATATAAGGGCTTTAGGCCAAAAGCCCAAACAAAGTATGAATAAGCATAACAAAAACAAATATGCTAAACGCTTTATTAGTCCAAGCACTAAACAAAATAACAAACAAACACTGTCAAGCTCACTGCTTTCCCAAGAAGAAGCCGTAGAACGCGGACTATACATTCACTATATCTTGCAATGTTTAACTGAAAACAAAGCACTGACATACCCTGCTGGCTTTAAAAGCTATGCGGTATCAAAAGGGGCGCTATTAAATTGGGAAGAAGAAGCTAGACAGCTGCTTAAACATAAGAGTTTCAGTTATTTATACAAAGAAGACAGCTTTGACCAAGCTTTTAATGAAGTGCCTATTTTGCTTGAAACTAAGCAAGGCATTATTAACGGTGTAATAGACAGGTTGGTATTAACAAAAGACAAAGCCATTGTCATCGACTATAAAACACATGTAGTCGATGACAAAGAAGAACTAAAACGTATCGCTGACTCATATGAGTCGCAAATGTATTATTATCGCGAAAGCATTAAAAAACTATACCCGCAAAAAAAATGTAGCAGCTTACTTATATTTACCTACAGCAAAGTAAGCTATGAATTCAATGACGATTAATTCATACCTATTTTAGCTTTTAAAGCCTTAGGTGGGTAATAACCCGGTAAAATTTCGCCTGTTTGCGTAACTATCATTGGTGTACCACGCAAGCCAAACTCTTGGCCTATTTGTAAGTGTTCATTAATCGGGTTAGCGCATTTCTTGGAAGGCACACTTCTATTCGATTTTGCATCTGTCATAGATTGCAATGGATCATCAGCACACCAAACACTTTCCATTACACGAGCAGATGCTGAGTTAGGGCCCATTCGCGGGTACAGCAGGTAACGTACTGTTATCCCTTCTTTGTTCAGTGCAGGCATATCGTTATGCAACTTACGACAGTAACCACATGACGTATCTGTAAACACTGTAATAACTTGTTTTTCTTCGCCTTTAGCTTTATAAACCAACATATCATCATTACTGAGGCCATCTAAACGCGCCTTACGCACTTTACCTTTAAGTGCATCGGTTAAGTTGATACCTCTTTTCTGGTCATATAAGTCACCATTAACCAAATAACGGCCATCAGCACTCATATACGTTATAGCACCCGGTGTCGATACCTGATACAAACCATTAATAGGTGTAGCTTCTACATCACTGATCGTGATACCCGGTAGATTTTTTTGAATTTCGGCTTTGATTTTTGCCAAATCGGCTTTATCACTTTGAGCCACCGCGACAAACGGTAGAAACATTAAGGATATAAAAAGATAAATATATGTCATTTAGGTGGCCTTTACATGTATACAGATATAAAACTAGACAACGATATCATAAATAAATTCCCTTTTTCATGTCAAAACTTATTTTTATATTTATACCCAGCTTTAGCTTGGACTTAGGCTAAGCTTAGCTTAGCTTAGCTTAGCTTAAAACCAGTTTAAACCATTTACCCTCTAGGGTGATGTTCAGCGTGGAATTCTTGTAAGCGCGCTTTGGCTAAGTGCGTATATATCTGAGTGGTCGATAAATCACTGTGCCCCAGGAGCATTTGTACGGCACGCAAATCAGCACCATGATTTAATAAATGTGTCGCAAAAGCATGGCGCAAAGTATGTGGGGAAATATTCACATTAATGCCGGCCAACTCGGTATATCGTTTAATAATATACCAAAAAGCTTGCCGTGTTATGCCACCACCACGCTGTGTAACAAACACATAGTCGCTGACCGACTTGCCTTTTAATAGGTCAGGCCTGGCTTCCTGAAAATAACGATTTAACCATTCTAAAGCGACTTCACCCACTGGAACAATACGTTCTTTCCCGCCTTTTCCACTTATTCGTACCAAACCTTGCTGCCGATCAAGCTGTTGGAGTGTTAACTTCACTAATTCACTGACGCGCAAACCTGTCGCATAAACCATTTCCAGCAATACTCGATCACGCAAACCCAATGGTTTTTCTGTATTAGGCGCATTTAAGAGCTTTTCAACATCATCCTCAGACAAGCTAACCGGTAATGACTTTGATAGCTTGGGCGCAGACACTTCCAATGTAGGGTCAATTGTCACAAGATTTTCGCGTAGCAACCAACGGTAAAAGCGTTTCAGCACCGATAATATACGTGCGTTTGTACGTGAACTATATGATTTGTCATGGCAATGAGATAAATACGCCTGCACATGGTACATTTCAGCTTGGTTAGACTGAATACTATTATCGGCTACTAACCAAGTGCTATATTGCTTTAAGTCAGAGCGATAAGCAGACAAGGTGTTTTCACTTAGGCCTCTTTCCAACCATAGTGCATCTAAAAACCGTGTTATTAATGCTTCATCACTCAACTTAATTCACCTCAGGTTATTGGGTTTGTATTTGGCCAGACACATTAACGCGTACAGTATTTGTACCTGCTACAACGGCTGGTTCACTCGCTATATCGGCACTCATCATTTCCATACGGCTCGATTTGCGTGCTATTGGCTGCGCATATTGTCTGTTAGTATTTACATTCATATTCACAACTATAAAACCGGCCTTATCCATAGCGCCTGCTATTAATTTTGCTTTTTTATTAAATACTTTAACAGCATCAGCTATTAAACCATCTTCCGTTTGTTTATATTTTTTAGGTGACACAGCAAAACGAATATTGCTTACCTGCAAACGTGCTTGCAAGTCACCAATCAAGCGCGTTAATAAATCGAAGTCTTGTGACTCAAGGCTCATTTCTTGGCGCCCTGTCCACGATTTTATCTTTCGATTATCATATTGTGGATATGTTGAATAATTAAGCGTTTGTGCTTTAACCGCCTTATGTTTTTTGACTTGTGCAAGTGCCCATTTCATATCAGCATTAATTAACTTAGCAACATCTTTAGCATGCTTATTAACATGTTGCACAACAACACGCGCATGCATCACATCATTTTCAACCTCTATCTCTACACTCTCCTGCAGCGATACCAAGTTATAATGTAAATCGTTCGGTTGAACGGCCAAAGCTGTTTGCATAACAATTAGGCTTACAACAAATAAAATCATAATTGGCTTCATACTATCTCCTAGTCGGTTAATTCTCATTATCGCCAAATACTTGTGATAAAGTATACTTAGCTTAGGCATGTAAATCGCCCCTATTACTTCAAACGTAACATTACTTAACATAATGCAACATCCATCTGTTCCCATATTAGGCATATCTGGCCATAAAAAAAGTGGTAAAACTCAACTCATTATTGAGCTATTAAAGCACTTTAATGAACGTGGTTTACGCGTTGCCGTTATTAAACATGAACAAGACCATTTCCATATAGACCAACCTAAACATGATAGCTTCAGTTTACGTGAAGCTGGCGCCCAGCAAGTATTACTAACATCAAACCAACGTTGGGCTTTACTGTATGAACGCGAACAAGCACAAGAGCCTAGTATAGAAGCTCATATAGCCGACTTACAAACAGAAAGTTTAGACTTAGTTTTAGTGGAAGGGAATGCTGGCAATACTTTCCCTAAACTTGAAGTGCATAGGCCCATCATGTGCAAAGCCTTATTATTCCCAACAGACCGGCATATTAAAGCCGTAGCAACCGATTCGCCCTTAATTCTGTCAGATGAGATTACCTTATTGGATTTAAACAATGTTAAAATCATCACCGACTTTATTTGCGAAGAAATTATCGCACCTTTTCTAAACAAGGGATAATAATTAAACAATATGCATTGCGATAATGAATATGAAAGCAAAGCTTTAACTGTTGAAGCCGCATTAAAGCAAATACTGTCCGAAACAACACTTAGCTTAAAAACTGAGCAGGTAAAAGTTGAACAAAGCTTACACAGAGTTGCTGCGCAAGATTGCAAAGCACTGATCAACGTTCCACCACATCGAAACTCAGCAATGGATGGCTATGCTTTTATTGCCGCTGATATACATTTTTCAAGCAAGCACACCAGACTAAAAATCCTAGGTGAATCACTCGCCGGCGCGCCTTACAATGGGCCGGACATAAAAGCGGGCGAATGCATCAGGATAATGACGGGGGCCGTCATACCAGAAGAAGCTGACACGGTTATCATGGTTGAAGACGTAGAAGAACAAGAAGGCTATGCTATTCTCCAACAACCTCCACAAATTGGCCAGCATATACGTCAAGCAGGAGAGGATATAAAAGCACAAGCCATTGCTATAAATAAAGGTAAACGTATAAGCCCTGCAGATATGGGCTTTCTACATGCATGTGGCATTGACACAATCAGCGTTTATAAAAAACCAAAAGTGTGTTTTTTTACAACCGGCGATGAACTAAAAAAACCCGGGGACACGCTAAATCCCGGCGATATATACGATAGTAACCGGCTAAGTCTAATTGGCATGCTCCAAGAAGCGTACTGTGATATGCACAATCTTGGCATTATTCCTGACAATAAGCACGCGCTACGGCAAGCTTTC
>JAHDBX010000156.1 GCA_020630145.1 Gammaproteobacteria bacterium
AGTGATTAACGATGGCTAAACAACAACGTAACACGAAAAAGAAAGTAAAACGTACGGTAACCGACGGTGTAGCGCATATTTTTGCGTCATTTAATAATACAATCGTCACAATCACTGATCGTCAAGGCAATACATTGTCATGGGCAACATCAGGTGGTTCTGGTTTCCGTGGTTCTCGTAAAAGTACTCCATTTGCTGCTCAGGTAGCAGCAGAGCGTGCAGGTACTGCCGCTCAAGAATATGGTCTGAAGAATTTAGATGTGTTGGTAAAAGGTCCAGGTCCTGGTCGTGAGTCAGCCGTGCGTTCTTTGAACTCAATTGGGTACAAGATTACTAATATTTCTGATGTGACACCGCTACCGCATAACGGTTGCCGTCCATCAAAACGTCGTCGCGTTTAAGGGCGAGGTAGGATAATACTATGGCAAGATATTTAGGTCCAACTTGTAAACTCAGTCGTCGTGAAGGCACTGATTTATTTTTAAAGTCTGGTGCTCGTACACTAGAGTCAAAATGTAATTTAGAACGTGTTCCAGGTCAGCATGCTGCTAAGCGTGGACGTTTATCTGATTACGGTTTACAGTTACGTGAAAAACAAAAATTACGTCGTATTTATGGAATACTTGAAAAGCAATTCCGTAACTATTATAAAAAAGCGGCTGCTAAAAAAGGCTCAACAGGTGAAAACCTATTGGTTTTATTAGAAGGTCGTTTAGATAATGTTGTCTATCGTATGGGTTTTGGTTCAACTCGCGCGGAATCACGTCAACTAGTTAGTCATAAAGCAATTTTAGTTAATGGCCAATCAGTAAATATTCCTTCTTATCAGGTTCAACCTGAAGATGAAATATCAGTAACTGAAAAGTCTAAGTCACAAGTTCGTATTGATGATGCATTACAATTAGCTGAGCAACGTGCTTCAATTGATTGGATTGATGTTAATGCAAAAAGTAAGTCGGGTGTGTTTAAACGTGTACCTGATCGTGATGAATTACCAGCTGAGATCAATGAATCTCTAGTTGTGGAATTATATTCTAAATAATCACTAGCTAGTACACAGTGATAGTGTTGTTGAAAAACAGTAGTTAGTTGAATTAAATAATTGGAGACGCCTTATGTCCGGTGGAATTGGTGAATTTTTAAAACCTAAGTTGGTAGAAATCGATCAAGTTTCTGATACGCATGCACGTGTAGTATTAGAGCCTTTAGAGCGTGGTTTTGGTCATACTTTAGGTAACGCATTGCGTCGTATTTTGTTGTCTTCTATGCCTGGCTCTGCCATCACAGAAGTTGAAATTGAAGGTGTTCTACATGAATACTCTACGATTGAAGGCGTACAAGAAGATGTGTTAGATATTTTGCTTAACTTGAAAAATGTCGCTATTGTTATGCATGAAAACAAAGAAGCGGTATTAAAGTTATCAAAGAGTGGTGTGGGTCCTGTTACGGCGGGTGACATACAGGTTGATCATGATGTTGAAATTAAGAACCCTGATTTAGTTATCGCGAATCTTAATAAAGACATATCTTTAAACATGACCTTGAAAGTACAAAAAGGTCGTGGTTATCAGCCTGCTACTCAACGTAAGCAAGAAGACAAAGACAATAAAGCGATTGGTCAGTTGCACCTTGATGCAACATTTAGCCCAGTTAAGCGTATTGCTTATTCTGTTGAAAGTGCTCGTGTTGAACAGCGTACTGACTTAGATAAGCTTATTATTGATATTGAAACAAATGGCACTTTAGACCCGGAAGAGTCTATTCGCCGTTCAGCTACTATCTTACAAGGCCAATTGGCAGTGTTTGTTGATCTAGAAGCTGATGAATTAGAGCATCAAGAAGAGCCGCAACCAGAAGTAGATCCTATCTTGCTTCGCCCAGTTGATGATTTAGAATTAACTGTACGTTCGGCTAACTGCTTGAAAGCAGAAAATATTTACTATATTGGTGATTTAATTCAACGTACAGAAGTTGAATTATTGAAAACACCAAATTTAGGTAAGAAATCGTTAACTGAAATTAAAGATGTATTAGCATCACACGGTTTATCTTTAGGTATGCGCTTGGAAAATTGGCCGCCTCAAGGATTAATTGGTGCAGAACGTCGTTCAGCTTAATACGCAATAGATACAGTAGGTAATATAAAATGCGTCATCGTAAATCAGGTCGTCAGTTAAATAGAAATAGTTCGCACAGAAAGGCGATGTTTCAAAATATGACTAATTCTTTATTTGAACATGAGTTAATTAAAACAACTCTACCTAAAGCTAAAGAGTTACGTCGAGTTGCAGAACCATTAATCACATTGGCAAAAGAAGACTCAGTTGCTAATAGACGTTTGGCATTTAGCCGTATGCGTGATGATGCAATGGTAACGAAATTGTTCTCAGAATTAGGTCCTCGTTATGAGTCTCGTCCAGGCGGTTATTTGCGCATTTTAAAGTGTGGTTTCCGTACGGGTGATAAAGCGCCTATGGCTTTTGTTGAGCTAGTGGACCGTCCTCAAGTTGAAGAGGCTGTTGCTGAGTAATCACAGTTGGTTGTTATATAAAAAGCCGATCTTTTGATCGGCTTTTTTTATGCTTATTATTTACTTTTGGGTTACATTATTTTTGGAACTGACCATAAGCGCTGTTTAAGTAAACCAGTGGGTTTACCGTATCGCTGTGTATAACATTAATGACTTTTGCTATATAGATGTTATGGCTTGCATAATTTACTTGTTTATCCGTTTGGCAAAAAATATTAGCTTGAGCACCTTCAAGGTACGGTGTATGTATAGCTGTTTCTTGCCATTTACCCGTTTCAAAGCGTTTGTCACTAAGCCCCGGGGTGGCGCAAGTGTTTGAAACATCTTCTTGGCTGCGGTCTAATAAGTTTACGCAGAATTGATCATGTGAGCTTAAGAAATGGTTTATTTCAGCTTCTTTATTTATGCATACCAATAGCGATGCGGGCTCCATACTGACTGAGGTAACTGAACTGGCTGTCATCGCGTAGCGTTCTGATTTATTGCCAGCTGATATTACAGATACGCCTGCGGTTAAGCGGCGAAATGCTTGTATGGATTTATTGTTAATAGTTGTCATCTATAGTTTATCCTTCAAGTAATGCCCTGTATACGAGCCTTTAACTTTACTAACGTCTTCTGGGGTACCATTTGCAATAATAAGGCCACCTTTGCTGCCTCCTTCATAAATCTACTATCCAGTCAGCTGTTTTTATTACATCTAAATTATGTTCGATTACTACTACGGTATTACCAGCGTCGCGTAAGCGATGTAGTACTGCAAGCAATTGCTCTACGTCGTAAAAATGTAAGCCTGTTGTTGGTTCATCTAGTATATAAATAGTTTGGCCAGTGTCGCGCTTTGATAGTTCTTTTGACAGCTTCACTCGTTGTGCTTCACCGCCCGATAATGTTGTAGCATTCTGACCAAGTGTAATATATGAAAGACCAACATCCATTAATGTTTGAAGTTTGCGTTTTAAAGCAGGAACATTAGTAAAAAAAGTGAGGGCATCTTCAACGGTTAGCTCCAATACCTCATGAATGTTTTTGCCTTTGTAGAGAATGTCTAAGGTTTCACGGTTATAGCGCTTGCTGTTACAAACGTCACAAGCAACATATACATCAGGTAGGAAGTGCATTTCTACTTTGGTAACACCGTCGCCTTGACAGGCTTCACAGCGACCACCCTTTACATTGAAGCTAAATCGACCAGCTTTGTAACCACGTGAGCGTGCCTCTTGTGTGCCTGCAAAGAGGTCGCGAATAGCTGTGAATAAGCCAGAGTAGGTGGCAGGGTTGGAGCGAGGTGTGCGGCCGATAGGGCTTTGGTCTATTTCGACTACTTTATCGAACAAGTCTAAACCATCTACATCGCCGCATGGCGAAGGTGTATGACTCGCTCTATTAATATGGTTGGCGGCATGTTTATAAAGTGTGTCATTAATGAGAGTAGATTTACCAGAGCCGGATACGCCGGTAATACAAGTCATTAGGCCAGCGGGAATCGTTAAGTCAACGTTTTGTAAATTGTTGCCTGATGCTGATTTAATCGTAAGCACCTTGTCTTTATCAATTGTGGTACGTTTTTTTGGTACAGCTATTGATCGTTTGCCGCTTAAATATTTACCGGTTAATGACTTCCTTGATTTCGCGACTTGTTCGGGCGTGCCTTTTGCAACGATTTCTCCGCCATGCACGCCTGCGCCAGGGCCGATATCGACGACATAGTCGGCTAAGCGTATAGCATCTTCATCATGCTCTACAACAATTACGGTATTGCCTAGGTCGCGCAGGTAGTTCAGCGTGTTCAGTAGTTTGTCATTGTCGCGTTGATGTAGGCCAATTGATGGTTCATCAAGTACGTACATTACGCCTACTAAGCCAGCGCCAATTTGACTGGCTAAGCGAATACGCTGTGCTTCACCACCCGAGAGGGTGTCCGCGCTACGGTCTAGTGTTAGGTAGTCTAGACCAACATTAACTAAGAACTCTAGGCGTAAGTGAATTTCTTTGACAATCTTCTCGGCAATTTTGCCTTGTTTACCCTTTAGTTTCAGTTTCTTGAAGTAGTTAAATGCATCTTCGATTGATAATGAGGTGATGCTAGGTAAGTTATTCTTTTTGATAAAAACGTGCCTGGCGGCCTCATTTAAACGTGTACCTGAGCAGTCTTCACAGTGACGGTTTGCAATATATTTAGCCAACTCATCTTTTACTGCCATAGATTCAGTGTCACGATAACGGCGTTCCATATTGGGGATAATGCCTTCAAAAGGGTGTTTACGTTTCGTTTCGTCACCACGCTCGTTGTAGTAAATGAACTCTATTTTTTCGGTGCCGCTACCATAGAGTACATATTTCTGTTGTTTTTTGCTAAGGTCTTCAAAGTTTGTTTCAATGTCAAAGTCGTAGTGTTCAGCTAATGCAGTAATCAGCTGGAAGTAGTAGTTGTTGCGTCTATCCCATCCTCTTATGGCGCCGCCGGCTAAACTTAGATGTGGGTTTACAACGACTTTTTCAGCGTCGAAAAATTGTTGTATGCCCAGGCCGTCACAACTGTGACAGGCGCCCATTGGGCTATTGAATGAGAATAGTCGCGGTTCTAACTCTGTAATGCTATAGCCGCAATGTGTACAGGCAAACTTTGAAGAGTAGGTTATTTCTTGATCGGTAG
>JAHDBX010000157.1 GCA_020630145.1 Gammaproteobacteria bacterium
ATCAAAATATATTGCACCATATGTACCGGTTTCACCCGTATTACCTAAGTTACTTGATGTACCATTAATAACATCTATTTTATGTAGGTTACCGTTCCTATCTACACTGTAAGCAAAACCATCTGTTGGATGAAAAGCAATATCGTAAATACTTAAGTTCATGCTACTACTGTTTGTTATCTTGCGCATTTGTAAGTAATCACCTGAACCTGAATCTAATGGTATAGCATACAAACCATAGCTCGAACCTTTACGGTAAACAAAATACTCATTAGTTGCTAAAGCAACATCACCTACATAAAAAGAAACAGGATCACCAGAACCATTTAAAATACTACTATGGAAGTTGACACCGCTTAAGGACTCTATCGTATAATCACTACCAACGCGCCCCACTGTTTGATTAACGTAATCCCAACCGTATATAAAGTTATCATGTACGTTATAACCTACTCCATTAAATTTTCCGCCTGTCCCTAAGTCCGTTTCTAACAAGCCATACTCACCTGTAAATAAATCAACGTTATATGCTCTAACAACGGTGTCTTGAAACAGGAAAGCGCCTGTTGGACAACTTGTAAAAGCTGTTGCCGCTACAACCTGTGGTACGTTAACTAATAACAAAGCAGATGATATTAGCCACTTAAACTTATGAATAAGCATTGATGCCTCCAAAAATACAAATATTCGTGAATCGTATCGGTATACACGTGAATAGCTTAACGAACTCATGTTATTTTCCTCTTACGAAATAACAAATCAATTAAGCGTGAACATTTCCTATATCAAGAATATGAAATTTCAATATAGGTTTAATTAATACAAATACAAACTACCCTTCTCTGTATTTAATGTAGTTGAATAACTATTTTTAGCTATGCATTAGGAAATTTATGCATATAAAAAGTGAGTATTTCCCAAAGTGAAATTGGAATTAGAATATTTTTATGCGTGTATAAAAAATGTAAAGGATTTATATTTTTTTTCGTTTAAACGCTTCGTTTACTGTATTAATTAATTTTTCGTTATCCCACGGTTTATCTAACATGGCGTAAATGTTTGCGTCTTCCTCTACCATTTTTACTGCATCCATTTCAGAGTAGCCCGTTAACAAAATTTGTATAACTTTAGGCCATAACTTCGTAACGTCTAAAAGTAGTTCTCCACCACTTACTTCAGGCATACGCATATCAGAAATAATTAAATCAATTTCATAACTCTCTAATATTTTCATAGCCTCTTTTGCAGAACGTGCTATTACTACATTATAGTCAGTTTTCCTGAATACTCGTTTAAGAGCGGATAGAACGGACTCTTCGTCATCAACACAAAGTATTGTATTTGTACTCATTATATTTTCTCCTGCTACTGTAGTTAGCGTTCAAAAACGTAAAAACTTAAAAGACCAAGCATTCTATTTAGTTTGTGAGAATAGCCACTGATATAAATCTTTTCTTGAGTAAACAGCGGACCAGATATTATGTGGCATACCGGAAAGCTCGGTATAAATAGCTTTTTTTAACTGGTTTTTCTGTAATTTATCTAATTCATTTTTAATATTACGAGATTCACTCACCGGTACAACTTGATCTTTTTCACCATGAAACATCCATATTGGCAAGTGAGCAACTTTTTGCGCCGTGTCATGATAAATATTGTTGCTATATGCAGCAATGCTATTAGCTGCTGGCTCCACGCCTTCAGGTGGGCGTGACCTTGCTGATACAGGCACAATGGCTGCAAATTTTTCGGGGTATTTAGTTGCTATATTCCATGTACCATACCCGCCCATTGACAAGCCTGTTAAATAAATTTTTTTTGTATTGCCATTGTATTCACGAATACTTTTATCTAAGGCTAACAACGCTTGCTTTTCCATATCAATATCTGACCACCACTTACCTTTGTGACACTGCGGCATGACGACTATTGATGTAAATAGCGCTTTATTGCTCCTAATAGATGAACCAATACCAACCTCTGTTTGTAGCAAACCATCCTCTCCTCGCTCGCCAGCACCATGTAAGAACAAAATAACGGGCCATTTTTTTTCAGCGTTCCAAGCACTAGGAATATAAACTTGATAAGAGAACTCTTTTTCATTGTAGCTTAAGGTTTTATTAATAAAACCTGTATTAGCAATACTTAATTGACTTAAAAGTAAAAATAAAATAAGGATGAAAAACTTCATTTTATACGTGCATATCACTAGACAATAGTGGCCAACTCTGGTTTTTTTTATCATGGCAAAATTGATACAATCGATTATATGTACTGCTACTCACTTGCCAGTTAAAGTTTTTACGCATACCTGAAAACATTAATTGCTTCCATTGCTCAGGAGAAGTACGGTAGAGTTCAATTGAATTTTTTATGGCATGTAAGAAACTATCATCGTTAATATCATTAAATGTATAACCTGTTGCTGTACGAGCACGGAGCGTATCACTATCAACGTTAACAATGGTATCTGCCAGCCCGCCTGTATGATGCACAATAGGTACCGTACCGTAACGCATGCTGTACATTTGATTTAAGCCACAGGGTTCAAAAATTGAAGGCATAAGGTAAATATCTGCTCCTGCTTCAATAACATGCGCCAAAATTTCATCATAGCCAATGTATATTGCTATATTATTTGGGTATCGGCTTCTCAAATTTTCTAAAGCCGCAATATATTTTTCTTCGCCGCTACCCAATATGACGCATTGTATATCTTGTTCTACTAGTATATTTTCTAAAGCGTTAATGATTAGGTTAATACCTTTTTGTTCAACTAACCTTGCTATACAAGCCAATATGGGGGTTTTCTTGTTAAGAGGCAAACCAAACTTTGATTGTAAGTCGGCTTTATTGATATATTTTTTTTCTATGCAATCTATATCATAAGGTGCTTTAATTAAGCAATCATTAGCCGGATTCCAGTCATCATAGTTAACACCGTTCAATATGCCACTTACCTGCCCTGAACGCGCTTGCAACAAACCTTCCAGGCCATATGCATATTCTGATAATAATATTTCTTCAGCGTAGGTAGGGCTAACTGTTGTAATATAGTCTGAATATACAAGGCCACCTTTAATAAATGAAATATTGCCATAGTATTCTAATGCTTCGTGCTTCCAAAACTCATTCGGTAAACCTAAGCCTTTAACGCTCTCTTCTGAAAAAACGCCTTGATAAGCCAAATTGTGAATAGTAAACAAGGTGGCGGGTCTATTTTTATGAAAAGATAATAAAGCCGGCACAAGCCCTGTTGGCCAATCATTACAGTGTATGATATCCGGCACCCACTCTATGTCTGCTGCACCAATAGCCATTTGCACTATAGCTTTGCAAAATAAACCAAACCGTATGGCATTATCATTCCAATCGTCGCCACCCGCTGAACTATAAACGTTACCATCACGATCAAAATAGGCAGGCGCATCCACTAAATACAACGTGACTTCAGCATTTGCTGGTGAATTTGGCAGTGTAGTTTCTAATATATTAATATCACCCGCTATATCGGGCACATTTATGGTACTGATAGTTTTATATTGTTTTACGTTTTGCATAACTGAACGGTATGCTGGCAAGACGATACGTATATCTACACCTTGTTTACGTAGCGCTTGTGGCAAGTTACATGAAACATCGCCTAGTCCACCCATTTTTATTAAGGGGTACAACTCACTGGTTGCAAATAATATACGCATCTTTCTTCCTTATAATCACGAGCCTATTTCATGACGTTGCAATAACAGTACACTTAATGGCGGCAATGCAAGTTCTAATAAATATTTCTTTTCTTTAACGTTTTCGTAGTTTGTATACAAAACACGTTCATTATGTATGTTGTTGCCCCCATAATATCCAGCGTCTGAATTGAGTATTTCTTTATATATAGCGGCTTTATCCAGTCTTATTGGGTAGTCGTAATGTATTTTATCTTTTGCATTAACAACAACTAATACCTCTTCTTTTTCATAACGGCGAACAAAGCTAAATACTGAATTTTCATTATCTTCACAATTAAGCCACCTAAAACCGTCATAATCAAAGTCGTAATAATGCAAAGCCAGGTTGTGACGGTATAGTTTATTCAAATCCTTAACTAGACTCTGTACTCCGAGGTGTTTATTGTAATTAAGCAAACGCCAGTCTAAGGGCTCCTGGTAATTCCATTCATGATACTGTGCAAACTCATTACCCATAAATAATAATTTTTTTCCTGGGTAGGCAAACATATAGGCATACATTAACCGCAGGCTGGCAAAACGTTGCCATTCATTCCCTGGCATTTTTCCTACCATAGGTGATTTTCCATGTACAACTTCATCATGCGACAAAGGCAGAACATAGTTTTCTTTAAACGCGTATAAAATACCAAAGGTTATTTTGTCGTGAATGTGTTGACGTTCTAGAGGTGGCTTTCTCATGTAATGCAGCGTGTCATTCATCCAGCCCATATTCCACTTCATTGAAAAACCTAAACCACCTTTTTCTACTGGCTTTGTAACATCTGGCCAAGCCGTGGAATCTTCAGCTATTGACAGTACCCCGGGAAAGTTAGCATGAATACTGAGGTTAAGTTTTTTTATAAAGTTCTCAGCCTCAAGGTTGCCGTTACCACCAAACTTATTTCTTTGCCATTGTTTATCCTCACGTGCATAATCCAAATGCAACATCGAGGCAACAGCATCAACGCGTATGGCGTCGATATGAAACTCTTCAAGCCAATAAATGGCGCTAGAAATTAGAAAGCTGTTAACTTCATTGCGAGCATAGTCAAAAATTAAAGTGCCCCATTCTGGGTGTTCTGCTTTAACAGGATCTTTATATTCATATAATGCATTGCCATCAAAGCAAGCTAAAGCATAATCATCTTTAGGAAAGTGAGCAGGTGTCCAGTCAATAATAACGCCAATATTATATTGATGGCAGTAGTTTACAAAAAATTTAAAATCATCAATAGAGCCATATCGCCCTGTTAACGCATAAAACCCTGTTGTTTGATAGCCCCAAGAACCACCATATGGGTACTCTGTAATAGGTAGTACTTCTATATGTGTAAAACCCATTTCTTTGACATAGCTAACTAAACCATAAGCTAAATCACGATAGTTTAACTTCTTGCCACCCTCTTTCTGTCGCCATGACCCTAGGTGCACTTCATAAATT
>JAHDBX010000158.1:0-4765 GCA_020630145.1 Gammaproteobacteria bacterium
TGCAGTGGGTGGTGATAATAAACGCTTTGTCAGTATAGCTTGTGTAAATATTGTTGTTGCTGCAAATGCAGGTGGTGCATTTAGCCCATTTGGTGATATTACGACGTTGATGGTTTGGCAGAAAGGTATTGTTGAGTTCAGCCAATTCTTTGTACTGTTTGTGCCTTCAGTGGTTAACTACATAGTGCCAGCAGTGATTATGTATTTCTTCTTGCCTAATGAAATGCCGGTAGCTCACGATGAAGAAGTTGAGTTAAAGCGTGGTGCTAAGCGCATTATTTTACTGTTTTTATTAACCATTGTTACGGCTGTAGTTGGCCACAGTGTTTTACATCTGCCGCCTGTATTTGGCATGATGACGGGCTTAGCGTATTTACAGTTTTTCGGTTACTACCTAAGACGGACATTGCCTAAGTCTTTAGAGAGTAAGCGTAAGCGTGCTAAAGATAAAGAACAATTAGAAAAGCTAAATCAAGTTGTACCGTTTAACTTTTTTAATCATGTTGAACGCGCTGAGTGGGATACCTTAATGTTTTTCTACGGTGTTGTTATGTGTGTAGGTGGCTTAGGTTTCTTAGGTTACTTGGGTGTATTGTCAGATATTGTCTATACACAATGGAACCCAACCTACGCTAACTTCGCTGTTGGTATTGTATCGGCGGTATTGGATAATATTCCGGTGATGTTTGCCGTATTAACTATGCAGCCAGATATGGTATTGGGCCAATGGTTATTGGTGACTTTAACTGCTGGTGTTGGCGGTAGCTTATTATCAGTGGGCTCTGCTGCTGGTGTCGCTTTGATGGGCCAAGCGAAAGGGCAATATACTTTCTTTAGCCATTTAAAATGGACGCCGGTTATTTTCTTAGGGTATGTTGCTAGTGTTCTAGTACACCTATGGTTGAATAGTGGTACTTTCCAGTAAAAAATTCCTTACTGCTATCAATATATAGCAGTATATTGAAATCAGGGCAGGTATAATCCTGCCCTGATTCAGTATTACAGGTGAAAAACCAGACCGTATTTCAGAACGGCTGTTTATAATCAAGTCATGACCGATCCCAATTTGTCCAATGAAATAGATAAACGACGCACGTTTGCTATTATTTCGCATCCTGATGCCGGTAAAACGACACTTACCGAAAAGCTATTATTATTTGGTGGCGCTATTCAAATGGCCGGCACGGTTAAAGGCCGTAAGGCCGCACGTCATGCAACGTCTGATTGGATGGAGTTAGAAAAGCAGCGTGGTATATCCGTAACATCATCTGTCATGCAATTTGGCTATAACGACTCTATCGTTAATTTGCTCGATACGCCTGGGCATGCTGATTTCTCAGAAGATACTTATCGTACATTAACAGCGGTAGACTCGGCTTTGATGGTGATTGATGTAGCTAAGGGTGTGGAAGATCGTACGATTAAACTCATGGAAGTTTGCCGTTTGCGTGATACACCCATATTTACCTTTATCAATAAACTAGATCGAGAAGGCCGAGATGCCATTGATTTGCTTGATGAGGTTGAAACGATACTGAACATTGAGTGTGCGCCGATTACATGGCCCATTGGTATGGGCAAGCGTTTTAAAGGTGTTTATCACTTATATAATGATGCGATACATCTATTTAGCCCTACTCACGGTGGGAAAATTCAAGCAGGCGAAGTAATACAAGGGATTGATAATCCACGCTTAGATGAGTTGCTCGATGGTCAAGCCCAAGAGTTGCGTGACGAAGTTGAGTTGGTACGTGGTGCTAGTCATGAGTTTGATAAAGCCGCCTATTTGAGTGGTAAACAAACCCCCGTATTTTTTGGTTCAGCCCTTAATAATTTCGGTATTACAGAGTTGCTTGATGACTTTGTTAAGCATGCACCAATGCCACAACATCGTATAGCTAAGGTTGCTGATGATGAACGTGCAGTGGAACCAGTTGAAAGTAAATTTTCAGGCTTTGTATTTAAAATTCAAGCAAATATGGACCCTAATCACCGTGACCGTATTGCTTTTATGCGTATATGCTCGGGTAAGTACCAAAAAGGTATGAAGGCCTATCAAGTTCGTACCGGCAAAGATCTTAAGTTTAGTGATGCGGTAACCTTTATGGCCTCAGAACGAGGGCATGTTGACGAAGCGTTTCCAGGCGATATTATTGGTTTGCATAACCATGGCAGTATCCGTATTGGTGATACTTTTTCAAATGGTGAAAAGCTACAATTTACAGGTATACCTAATTTCTCACCTGAGCTATTTCGTCGGGCAGTTTTAAAAGATCCACTAAAGATGAAGGCCTTATTGAAAGGTTTGATTCAACTTTGTGAAGAAGGCGCAACGCAGCTTATGCGGCCTTTAACCAATAATGACTTAATATTAGGAGCCGTTGGTGTATTGCAATTTGATGTGGTTGCTCACCGTTTAAAAAATGAATACGGTGTTGAGTGTTTATTTGAAAATGTAAATGTGAATACAGCTCGCTGGGTAAGCTGTGAAGATGAAAAAATGTTTACTGACTTTAAGAAGAAGTTAGAAAGCAATCTAGCATTAGACCACGCCGATGAGCTTGTTTATATAGCTCCTACGCGTGTTAATTTGTCAATGACACAAGAACGTTGGCCGGATGTGGTGTTTACTTCTACACGTGATCATGGGGCAATTTAACAGTTCTTAACACTAAATTGACATAAGTTATGTAAAATATGCCTAGGTAGTTTTAGGTGATGATGACTACTTTGGGTATATAAATGCAATGGATGCTGGCTATCCCATTTCTTTATTGACATAATTAAGACTTTTATAAATGAGGGTAAAGGCTATGAGAATTGCTTTGCTGGAAGATGATGTCGACCAAGCTGATTTGATTCAGTTGTGGTTAACCGAGGCGGGCCATAGCGTTTTTCATTATGAAAATGGCCAAGTTTTTAAAGCAGGTGTAAAACAACAAAGTTTTGACTTGTTGGTTATGGACTGGATGCTTCCTGACATAGAAGGCATAGAAGTACTGCAATGGGTAAGACAATCTATAGATTGGCATATTCCTGTTGTATTTCAAACTCAACGAGAAGCAGAAGAAGATATAGTCAGTGCGCTGCGTGCGGGTGCTGATGATTATATGATTAAACCAGTACGTCAGGCCGAGTTAATTGCGCGTATAGATTCTGTAGCTCGTCGCTCACTAAGTAGTGATGAGGCGAATGAACAGCTGTTTGGCGTTTACCGTCTTGACTTAAATAATATGAAAGTCTTCTTGCATGAAAAAGAAGTTGAAGAGTTAACCAGCAAAGAGTTTGCTCTGATTCGCTTCTTATTTAACCATGCAGGGCGAGCACTATCTCGTGATCATATCTTAGAAAATGTTTGGGGAACGACGAGTTCTATTAATACTCGCAAAATAGATACGCATATTAGTCGTATCCGCAGCAAACTGGATTTAAAAGAAGAAAACGGTTGGAAATTAAGCTCTATTTATCAATACGGTTACCGACTAGAAGAATTAAGCGTTTCGTAATACCCTCGTAAATCCTTCTTTATATAACATAATTATTTTTTTCTAACGATTTTTATGGCACTATTGCCTATTAATCTAAGTAATTTAGGTTGTAAATAATGAATAACGACTCTAATGATAAAGTTGTGTCAGATTCATCTGGCGAAAATGTAGATAAAATTCGTGAGATTTTATTTGGCAATAATATGCGTGAATTTGAGCAGCGCTTTAACCTGCTAGAGACAAATCATAAAGCTGAAATTGATAACTTACAAAAATCATTTGAACAGCATTTACACAACTTAGATAATTTATTTAATGAAAAGATAAAAAGCCTGCAAACGCGTATGCAAGAGATGGATGCTGGCTTAAGTGAAAATATTAATAAATTAGATTCTAAGTTGGCTGATGTAGAAACCATTATGCAAAGCGATTTGCATGGCCAGAAACAAGATGTACTTAATCATATTGGTGATGTCAGGCAAGGTCTAATGGAACAAATCACGAATAATCGCGATATGTTGCAAAACCATAAGATAGGCAAGCAAGAGTTATCTGCTTTGTTTGCTGAGTTAGCTTTGAAGGCTAGTGGTGAACTTGATGATGAAGCATCATCTTAATATAAGATGAAATAGGTAAATCTTATGTCTCATGAGAAAGATTACCAAGAACTACGCAAGCTTTTACTCGCCCCAGAGCAACAAGCCTTAGATAAAATACGCGATGACATAGAGCACTCTCGTAATAACAAGGTGAATGATGTTGCTGATGTACTGAGTGACTCATTACGCTTGTCTACTAAGAACGATAGTACCTTGTCTCACTCATTACAGCCGGCAGTTGAAAGTTGTATTCAGCAATCTGTTAAGCAAGACCCTAAATTCTTCGCTGATATTTTATTCCCAATTATGGGACCCGCAATTCGTAAGTCTATAGCTGATGCTTTAAAAGAAGTGGTTGACTCTATTAACCATGCTATGGAGCAAAGTTTTTCTAAAAATGCGTTGAAGTGGCGTTGGCAGTCTTTTACTACAGGTAAAAGTTATGGTGAGATCGTATTAAAAAACACCTTACTTTTTCGTGTTGACCAAGTGTTCTTGATTAACCGCCAGAGTGGTTTATTAATGCAATACGTGAGTCATCCTGATTGGCAAAAAGGCAAAGATAAAATGGATTCTGATGCCATTTCAGCAATGCTAACCGCTATTCAAGATTTTATGCACGATTCATTTAATGTTGAATCATCGGATAGTCTCGACTCGATTGATATGGGTGATAGT
>JAHDBX010000158.1:4775-5104 GCA_020630145.1 Gammaproteobacteria bacterium
GGTCCTAAAGCAACACTTGCTTGTAAAGTGCAAGGTGCTGTATCGCATGATGTGAAGAATAAAATGCAAGAAGTGCTGGAGTATTTGCACCTTAACCATTACCGCGATATGGATGAGTTTGATGGTGACCGCCAAAGTATGCGAGTGACGGCGGCTCCATTAGAAGCTTTGTTATTAGAAGAAAAAAAACAGGCCGTTGAAAAAAAGAAAAAGTCTCCTTTTCTTTCGCCTTTCTTTTTTATATCTATAATAATATTACTTGCCTTGTTGGCCTATGCAGTATGGGCCTACTTAGAAAAGAGAAAGTTTGACCACTATGTTTCGCTACT